>JBCDIY010000161.1:0-4316 GCA_038748435.1 Pseudomonadota bacterium
AATAACCAGAAATTCTCATCTGCTATAGCTAAAATTATAAGCAACTTCCGAAAAGAAAGTTTGAATTACTTAACACTACCAAATAAAAGAAACTTAGTAACCGTCGATAAAAACTTAAGTCATTCGTACTTTAGTTTATCTTTTCAAGTAGAAAATTTTTCTCAAAAGAGAATATCTAAATTTTCTAGAAGATGGATTGAAAAAAATAATTACAAAGAGGCCTTGTTTTATTCTGGAAATAAACTGCATATTTATGCTGAGAAAGCTAAAAATAGTAAATTACTTATTGATTTTCATACTGATTTTGAACGATATCAAAACCAAATCAATACCCTAGATTCCCTCAAGAATCAAGTTTCTAACATTCTGCTATCATATGATTTGCAGGAAAGCCATATTAAAATCAGTGAAGATATTGAAAATCCTAAATTGCGCGTTACACTCGCGTTCCAGAAAAATGAAGAAGAATTTAAAACGATTGAATTAAGCGTAAATACTGATATTGATACATTTAAGAAAGAATTAAAAACGTTTGGCTTAGAAACAAAAAATCAACCGTCACACATTAACTTGATTAACCCATTCGGAGGTTCTTCTATCCAGAAGAGAAAAATAGAAAAACCAGTCGAAAAAACACCTGAGAAAAAAGAAAAAATTCAAGCACCGGTATCAACAGTCTCTAAAATTAACTGGGGAAAATTTAGCTATCCACCTGCTAAAGATGGACCAGAAATTCGCCCAATAATCAATAAAAATTCCAACGATCAACACCGATTTTTTGCGAAATTTTCACTCACCAAAGGAGATGTTCATAGTGAATCTGTGTTTAAAAATTTTCAAAGCGTTTTTGAAGAGGAAAATATTGTCTGTGGAAAAGGACAAAAAGGCTATAAATTTTTTGAAACCATATCAATTATGATTGACGGAAAGTCTAAATCCATGCCCGTTCGTAAAATGAAAATTTTAGGCAAGAAAACAGCTGGGTTGCGGCTTTATCCATCTAAGGCGCTTGTGAGACAAGATGGTAAAATTCTATTTGATTATAATAAAGTTTGCACTCATGATGAAAAGCCACCGCAAATAAAGGTGACTTATTGTAAATAAAATGTAGATTAGATCAGCGGTATTTTGTGTTATTTGTGTTTGTCTATATATTCATCACATTTTTTTGATAACATGAATACCTAACAAACTCAAACCTAATTGTAAGGTTTGGGCGGTGATTTGCGCGAGTTGTAAACGGCTGGTTTTAGTGGGGCCGTCAGCAGATAGAATTGGACAATGTTCGTAAAACTGATGAAATCGTGTGGATAATTCAAATAGATAATGACACAGCAAATGCGGCTTAGCGATTTTTGCGACTTTAACAATGCTATCGCTTAATTCCAACAATTTGATAGCTAACTGATGTTCATACAAATCGGTGATATTAATCTCCCCTGTGATTTGCGCATCTAGATCTAAACTTGCTTTATTAAAAATAGAGGCAATGCGCACATAAGCATTTTGTAAATATGGTGCCGTATTACCTTCAAAGGCTAACATTTGATCCCAGTCAAAGACATAATCACGCACCCTATCGGTAGCTAAATCTGCGTATTTGATAGCACCGATACTTATGGCATCAGCTATAGTATTGGTTTCTTCCACAGTTGATTGCGGGTTTTTCGCCTGAATAATTTTTAATGCACGGTTTTTTGCTTCATCGAGTAAATCGACCAATTTAATCACTTCGCCACTGCGTGTCTTAAACGGTTTTTTGTCTTTACCTAATACCGTACCAAACGGGACATGCATTAATTCAATATCTGCAGATTTCCAACCTGTTTTCTCTGCCAGTTGAAACAACATGGCAAAATGTTGTTGCTGTCTGGCATCGGTAACATATATCAAACGCGTGGCTTTTAATGTTGCTAAACGATATTTCAATGCAGCCACATCGGTAGTCGCGTATAAAAATCCCCCATCAGATTTACGTAACAATAGTGGTACGGGTTGATTATCTTTGTCAACAAAACCTTGCAAGAATACAACAATTGCTCCTTCACTGGTTTCAGCAATGTGTTTTTGTACTAGTTCTTCAACAACAGCTGCAAGCATGGGATTATAAAAGCTTTCACCACAGTTGTATTTTGTTTCTAGCAATACATTTAAACGATTATACAAACTTTGAAAATGTGCTTGGCTTTCGGCAATAATTTTCTGCCAAATTGCTAACGTTGCTGCATCGCCTGCCTGTAACTTTACAACATAATCACGCGAAGTGTTAGCGAAGTCAGCATCAGCATCAAACAAGGCTTTTGCCTTTTTATATAATTGATTTAAATCCGCTAACATTAAGGTTTGATCTTGTTTTTCATGCTTTAAAATGTAAGCGATGAGCATGCCGAATTGTGTGCCCCAATCGCCAAGGTGGTTTTGCGGGATAACATGATGGCCGAGAAATAGCAAAATTCGCGCAATCGCATCGCCAATAATGGTTGAGCGTAAGTGACCGACATGCATTTCTTTGGCGATATTCGGACTACTGTAATCGATAACCACGGTTTGTTTATTTGTAGCCGGCTGAATGCCTAAGCGATCATCTTGAGCGATTTGATTGAGTTGCTGCGCTAAGAATTTATTAGCAATTTTAATATTGATAAAACCTGGACCAGAGACTTCCAATTTCGCGAATAGGTCATTTTCTTTTAATTTCTCAATCACTTGTTGAGCGATTTCTTGCGGTTTTTTTTGTAATTGTTTTGCTAATTTCATGGCAAAATTTGCTTGATAATCACCATACTCAGGTTTGGCTGCTGCTTGTAATAATGCTGGTGAATTCAAACCAGTAGTTTGGGTAATAGCAGTTTCAATAATATGACTTATCTGTTGTTTCAGTGGTTGCATTATTTGATCCTCAATTCTACCCTATGTTCATCAGCATGGTTACGTAATTCAATATGTCCTGTCATTCCAGAATTTTTGCATAGGGATGTGCAAAAATATCTGGAATCTAGCTCTGCACCAAGGATGGATTGTACGAAAAAACTCATATTTACGTAATTTCTCCTGGATCCCCGCCTACGCGGGGATGACAAATCCGGTTTATGCAACAACCCTGCCTTGGTGAGGATGACTGATCTGATTTATACAACACTACCTCCGCAGGAATAAGAGTTTATATTTACTCAACAATGCCATTCTCAACTGGTTTAAGCGTAAATTGATTCGATGCAGAAGTAAAGTCAGCTTGATCAGGATTAGTTTGATCATGGCGTAAATTCTGTGCATGATGCAATTTTTTTTGTGCATCGGCAATCGAGGCAAGTAAACTTTTACCAATCGCTGAACGTGGATCCAACTGTTGTAATAAGTTCTCCCAAATATCGATGGCTTGTTGATAATTTTTACGGCTGTAAGCATCGAGTGCTAATAAATTTTTTGCCACCAGTTGATTCGGTTGCTTAGTTAGTACTTTTTCAACTAATTGTCTGGCTTGCGGCGTTAATTTTTTTTCGTGCTGAAAAAAGCTTGCTTCTGCTAATTGTAACATGATGCCAGGCTGCTGTGGTTTTAAAAGATTCGCTTTGCTAAACGCTTGCTCTGCTTTGGCATACTGATCGGTGGCAAAATACAAACGTCCTAACAAAAACCAACCTCTAGCATCATTTGGCCGCTGGCGCATAATAGTTTCCATGCGCGTTATTAATGCTTGTGGAGATTTAAAGTGTTTTATTTCTTGCTCGATCTGTTTTTTATGCCGGCTAAAATTAATATATTCAGCTAAACCATTGGCATCACCCCAGTGATGATACAATAATAATGCACAACTACTAAATACGCTAGCGATAACTAACATGACTATAGGAAATTTATGTTGTTTGCCAATAAAGGGAAATAATATAAAACCCAAAGAAATCAGTAATAATAATCCTATCAAACACCAGAATAAAATCATCGTGATTTCCTCATGACAAAAATTAATGGTATCAAACCGAGAAGAATTAAAATCAGTGGTGCCAACCATAATAAACTGGTCGTCACATTAAACACTGGCTTATATAAAATAAAGTCACCATAACGCTTGACCATGTAGGTTTTTATTTCATTATCTGTTTTACCCGCCAATATCATTTGATGGATTTGTGTACGTAAATCTGCCGCAAGTTTAGCATTTGAGTCGGCTAGATTTTCGTTTTGACAAACTAAACATCTTAATTCAGTAGTCAAACGCACAAATTGTTGTTGTGCAGTTTGGTTTGGAAAAGTATACATTGCTTGAGTTTGGGCGAAACAACTCAAATTAATACCTACTGTAACTAACAAAGTTATCA
>JBCDIY010000162.1:0-4294 GCA_038748435.1 Pseudomonadota bacterium
CATGTCCTTGTCCTGTAGCAATAGAAACGGCTGTAATAATATATTTAAAGAAGAAACTTACATAAAACCGCTTGTGTCTCGTTTCTGGTAAATCTAAGTATTAATAATAGCTTAACTATTTGCAAGAAGTAAATATTTAATGCTTAGTTAAAGTTTGCAACAAAAATTATCAATCTGATTATTGTGGTTAATATGACTTGGATGAATAGGGGTGTTTTTGCTAGGTATGTTTTAATTTACAAGCTAATTTCTTTCTCTATAAATAATTCTGCCTTTGGACAAATCATAGGGTGTAAGCTCGACTCGGACTTTATCCCCAGTTAAAATTCGAATGTAATTTTTACGCATACGTCCAGAAATATGTGCGGTAATTTTGTGACCATTTTCTAATTCGACACGAAACATAGTATTAGGCAATGTATCGATGACTACACCACTCATTTCAATTTGATCTTCTTTAGCCATAAAACCCTCAGTTTTGTTAAATTCTTGATATTTATAGCATGCTAGACAACTTTTTTGCAAGTATAAATAAGCTTTTTTAAGCAAAACATTCATCTGGTTGCATAGATTTCACCGCTGTGAAGCTAAGCGAAACACCAGGTTAATTTGCCCTAAATTATCCAAGATTATAAGATGACAGCTTATCATGTGGGTAAATTTAATTTAAAATAAAGAGGCTGTTTGATTTAAGGACAAAAAGCGATGAATGAATTCATGCAAGCTGCTATAGCTGAAGCACACAAAAGTTTGGCAGTGGGCGGCATACCCATAGGCTCCGTACTCGTGATTGATAACCAAGTTATTGCTAGAGGGCATAATCAACGTGTACAAAAACGCAACCCAATTTTACACGCAGAAATGGATTGTCTTGCCAATGCGGGTCGATTGCAAGCTTCTGCTTATCAACAAGCGACACTATATACGACATTATCACCTTGTGATATGTGTAGTGGTACAGTACTGCTGTATAAAATCCCCAAAGTGGTGATTGGTGAAAATCAAACTTTTCAAGGCCCAGAGGATTATTTGCGAAGTCGTGGGGTAGAATTGACCTTATTAAATGATTCCAGTTGTATTCAGTTAATGCAAGACTTCATACAAGCACAACCGGAGTTATGGTATGAGGACATTGGCGTTTAGACGATTACATAAATCCTGGCGGTAAGCCGCCTTGGTTTTGTAATTGTTGCATCATACGCATCATGTTGCCTTTCTTAGAAAATTTCTTCATCATTTTTTGCATTTGATTAAACTGCTTTAAAAGTTTATTAACATCTTGCGGTTGCGTGCCTGAACCTTGAGCAATACGGCGCTTACGCGAACCATTAATGATTTCTGGGCGTTTTTTTTCCTTTGGCGTCATTGAGTTAATAATGGCAACGATGCGGGCGAAGTTTTTATCATCAACTTGTTCACGTAGTGCTTGTGGAATCTGGTTAAGCCCGGGAATTTTACCGAGCATGCCCATAACACCGCCCATTTTATTCATTTGTTGAATTTGATCCTTAAAATCGCCGAGATCAAAACGTTTTTGCTTCTTAATTTTTTTCGCAAGTTTTTCCGCTTTGGTTTTATCAATCTTTTGCTCAACTTCTTCAACTAAGGAGACGATGTCACCCATGCCCAAAATTCTTGAAGCAATGCGGTCAGGATGGAAAACTTCTAACGCGTCGGTTTTTTCACCGACACCGAGGTATTTAATCGGTTTTCCAGTCAACATTTTGATAGATAGCGCAGCACCACCTCTAGCATCACCATCGACTTTAGTAAGAATCACGCCAGTTAAAGGTAATGCCTCATGGAATGCTTTGGCAGTGTTTGCAGCATCTTGTCCAGTCATACTATCGACAACAAATAAGGTTTCGGTCGGTTGTAGGTTTTGGTGCAAGCTTTTTATTTCAGTCATCATCGTATCATCAATGTGTAAGCGGCCGGCAGTATCGATCAAGATGACATCGACATATTGGGTTTTGGCTTGTTGCAATGCTTTGTGGGCGATATCAATGGGTTTCTCATCTGCATGAGACGGGAAAAATTGCACATCGATTTCTTCGGCTAAAACGCGCAATTGTTCAATCGCTGCCGGGCGATAAACGTCGGTACTAACAACCATGACTTTTTTCTTTTTCTGTTCTTTAAGCTGGCGCGCGAGTTTGGCTACCGAAGTGGTTTTTCCTGAGCCTTGTAGACCGGCCATGAGAACGATAACCGGAGCAGGCGCAGTTAAATCTAATTCTGCGGTGGTTTCTCCAAGGATGCTAATCAATTCATCATTAACGACTTTTATCAATGCTTGACCAGGGGTCAAGCTTTTCATGACATCTTGGCCTAACGCTTTGGTTTTGATGTTGTTTACAAATTCTTTGACGACCCCTAAAGCAACATCAGCTTCTAATAAGGCAATGCGAATCTGGCTTAGCGTCTCTTCCATATTCGCTTCAGTGAGCCGGCCAATACCACGTAAGTTTCTAATGGTGCGATTTAGTCTATCAGTTAAATTGTCAAACATTCGATTTCCCAACCTTAAAAAATAATGTAACTATTATAATATATACATGCGGGTAATCCCACGGGGTAAATTGCAAATTTTTGAGTATATAGTGCTTTATAGAGAATAGCTAGAACAAATAAACAAACTATGCGAAGATTAGCATATGATCATTAATTTATTGAGTATTATCACAATTATTTTATATTGCACCGCTGCAGGATTGCAGTTGGGGCGGTTATTGGGGCGTTTGCCACAAAGTAAAATTTGGCTCTGGGTTATCGGCTTACTAGCGATTATAATTCACGCCTATTTGCTGCATCGTTGGATAGATATCGGTAATATGCAAAATTTATCCTTATTCACTGTGTATTCGCAAGTGACTTGGATTATTGCCGTTATCATCAGCATATTTTTCTTTATTAAGCCGGTGGATTTACTCGCAATTATCAGTTTTCCGCTTGCGGCGTTAAGTATCATCTTGGTTTGGTTATTTCCAGTACACCAATTGATCGACACGCTGGCGACACCAAAACAATTGTTTCATATTTTGCTTGCTTTTTTGACCATTAGCGTATTGTGTTTAGCTGCTTGCCAAGCGATATTTTTAGCTTTGCAAGAGCGATTACTCCGCAAAAACTATCAGTCTGCCGCTGTACAAAGCCTACCTCCGATAGAAGCGATGGAAAAGTTGTTATTTCGAATTATAATCATTGGTTTTATATTACTGACGCTAGTATTAATTAGTAGTTTGCTATTATTTCCTGATATGTTCATTGGCCGTCTGTGGCAACATACGTTTCTGGGTTTATTTGCTTGGATTGTCTTTGCTATTTTAATTTATGGACGCTATGCCTTAGGCTGGCGTAGTCGTATTGCCATTCGTTGGACCTTGACTGGGGTAGTCATTTTATTTATTTCGTATTTTGGTGTGCAATTATTGTTGGATTTGTATGGTTAATCTCTCTTTAACACTTTTATTGGTTTTATTAGTTTTATTGATTTTACTCTCAAGTTTTTTCTCGGGATCGGAAACCGGGATGATGGCATTGAATCGATATCGATTACGCCATTTGGCACGAAAAAATAATCGTTTTGCCATGATAGTTAGCAAGTTGTTAGATAGGCCGGACAGATTATTAGGCATTATTTTAATTGGTAATACGTTTGCAAATATCGTCGCTTCAGCCGTAGCAACGGTGATAGCAGCGCGTCTTTATGGCGATTGGGGCATTGCTCTCGGTACACTCTTATTGACATTAATTATTTTAATTTTTGCCGAAGTGACACCGAAAACGCTAGCTGCAGCCTATCCACAAAAAATTGCGTTCTTTGCTGCTTATCCATTAAATTGGCTATTAAAAATTTTTTATCCGATCGTATTTTTTGTCAATAGCATTGCCAACGGCATATTGAAGATATTCCATGTGCCAATTAAAACTGGCAATTTAGAAAAATTAACTTCAGAAGAATTATCAACCGTCGTTACCGAAGCCGGCAGCAATATTCCACAGATCCATCAAGATATGTTAGTAGCAATTTTACGTTTAGAAAATGTCAAAGTTGAAGATGTGATGATTCCCAGAGCTAAAGCCATTGGTATTGATATTACATTGGATATTAATACCATTTTATCGAAATTAGCTGATGCGCCGTTTACGCAATTGCCATTATATGCCGAAGATATTAATCATATTAAAGGTGTCATTGATATTCACCAAGCATTTAAATTATTAGCTAAAAATCCCAAGTTGAATAAAAGTCAATTATTACGTATCGCTGAGGAACCTTATTTCATTCCAG
>JBCDIY010000163.1:0-4246 GCA_038748435.1 Pseudomonadota bacterium
CAAAAAGATGGATTAACAAAATATTACCAGGCACATCCTCAAAGCTGGCTAAAGGAATTTGCCTGGTTTAGGCCAAAGAAAAATGAAACGACCGGGAAGTATGAATATATTTCTGGAGTAAATATGCAACCCTATACTTACCCTGCTAGAATTCATGGGTGTAATATAGAGGCTTGTTGTCATGGGCATGATTTTAAGGTGAGTTGCAAAGTATTAGGAAAAAACCAACCAGAAGATGAAAGCAAGGAGGTAAATTTAAATAATGATTTTGGTAGTCATAGTGAGTATGAACTAAAATTACACGAAACAATCATTGAACAAACTAAGTTTTCATGTTTAATCAATAGTCAGAAAAAAAGGGCGCAAATTAATGCTTTTTTCAACAACAATCCACTCAAGAAAAACATGTTACTCGCTATTTTGGAAAAAAATAATGATGGTCATTATGAGAATCCTTCAAAAATTTCAACAGAACTTTTAAAAAAAGAATATAGCGCTTTTCATGATAAACGAGGTTTTCAAGTAACTGATGATGAGGATTTACTTAATCTTGTTTTTAGCAATTTAATTAATTGTATTAAGGAAGCTGAACAAGCCAAAAAAATTACTCCAACTCGATCTATACATACAAAATCCTTTCAAAATCGGTCTCTTTTTGGTGGTAGAATGTATTCGACAAATACTCAAGCTGACGACGAACTTGCAGTATACGAGAAAATTATTAAATCATTTTCTAAAATTAAGGAATTAAAGAAATTAACTCTATTAACGCTCAGCGATTATTTAGGGTTAAAAAAAGCAATCAAGTTTTTAACAAATCCCCCAAAACCAGAAGCAGAGGAAACATCAAAAAAACCGAATTTAACTCATTCCTATGAAATATCTCCATTCTTTAATCCAAAAACTCCAAGAATACATATTAAAAGACCGTTATTGCCTCTACCCCCAAATACTGAAGGATTTGAACCTCCAGCTCCTGGTTAAAATCAACTTACCACGACTTTTTTTACAGCCGCTCGCAACAGCGGCTGTAAAAATTTACCGGTGAAAGAGGTTTTATGTTTGCCGACTTGCTCTGGTGTGCCGGTGCAGACCACAGTACCACCCTTGTCACCCCCTTCGGGCCCTAGGTCGATGATCCAATCAGCGGTTTTAATGACATCGAGATTATGCTCGATAATCACAATGGTATTGCCATGTTCACGTAAACGTAGAATTACCGATAATAATTGCTTAATATCATGAAAATGTAAGCCAGTGGTGGGTTCATCAAGTATATATAGAGTTTTACCGGTATCGCGTTTAGATAATTCTTTTGCCAGTTTCACACGCTGCGCTTCACCACCAGATAATGTCGTGGCACTTTGACCTAAGCGGACATAAGACAATCCAACATCAACTAAGGTTTGCAATTTTCTTGCAAGCACTGGAATCGGCGCAAAAAATTCCCGCGCTTCTTCTACAGTCATGTCTAACACGTCGTAAATGGTTTTATGTTTATATTTGATTTCTAAAGTTTCACGATTATAACGTTTGCCTTGGCAAACATCGCAAATGACATAAATATCCGGCAGAAAATGCATTTCAACTTTGACCGAACCATCACCCTGACAGGCTTCACAACGCCCACCTTTGACATTAAAACTAAACCGCCCGACTTTATAGCCACGCGACCGTGCTTCTGGCGTGCCTGCAAATAAATCACGAATCACGGTAAATATCCCTGTATAAGTGGCCGGATTAGAACGCGGTGTGCGACCAATAGGACTTTGATCGATATCAATGACATTATCTAAATGTTCTAAGCCGTTAATGTCGGCAAATTCAGCCGGTTCTAAAGTTGAAGCATTATTTAATACAGTTGCAGCCAATGGATATAACGTATCGTTAATTAACGTCGATTTGCCGGAACCTGAAACCCCAGTAACACAAGTTAATAGACCGATAGGAATGGCAACATCGATATTTTGTAAGTTATTACCTGCTGCACCTTTGAGTGTTAAGAATTTTTTATTCGGCTTAATGCGCTTTGCTGGCACCGGAATGCAAAGTTCGCCACTTAAATATTTTCCAGTTAACGAGGCAGGGGTTTGCATAATTTTTTTGGGTTCACCTTGGGCGACAATTTTACCGCCATGTACCCCAGCACCAGGGCCAAGGTCGATGACCCAATCGGCATTTAATATCGCTTCTTCATCGTGTTCCACTACTAAAATAGTATTGCCTAAGTCACGCAAGCGCGTTAATGTTTTTAACAAGCGCTCATTATCACGTTGATGTAAACCGATGGAAGGTTCATCTAAAATATACATCACTCCGACTAATCCAGAACCGATTTGACTAGCCAAACGAATGCGTTGCGCTTCTCCACCAGAGAGTGTTTCGGCGCTACGATCTAAAGTAAGATATTCTAAACCGACATTCATTAAAAAGCTTAATCGTTCGCAAATTTCTTTTAAAATCTTTTCAGCAATTTTTGCCCGGCGACCAGATAAATTTAAATCTTGTAAAAATTTGTAGGCTTTTTCCACCGTCAGTGCCGTCAAGTGCGATAAATCAATATCGCCCACAAAAACATTGCGTGCTTCTAAGCGTAAACGCGCACCTTGGCAACTTTCGCAGGGTTTATAAGCTAAATATTTAGCTAATTCTTCACGTACGGCAAATGACTCAGTTTCACGATAACGTCGTTCTAAATTGGGGATTACACCTTCAAAGGTGTTTTTGCGAATACGTAAATGGCCATTATCACCGTGAAATTCAAATTTTATTACCTCATTACCACTACCATGCAAAATAATTTTTTGGATTTTTTTCGCTAGTTTATTAAAAGGTTTATGCAAGTCGAATTTATAGTGTTTTGCGAGTGAAGTTAATAATTGATAATAATAAAACGTACGTTTGTCCCAACCACGTATGGCACCATTGGCTAGCGTTGCATCAGGGTTGTGAATGACGCGTTTGGCATCGAAATATTCTTTATTACCGAGGCCATCACACTCTGGGCAAGCACCGGCAGGATTATTAAACGAAAATAATCGCGGTTCTAGTTCAGTTAAACTATAGCCACATTGTGGACAAGCAAATTTTGCCGAAAAGATCATCGGTGCAAAGCTTACAGGCTTTTCCATCGACTCGATATGTACTAAACCATCAGCTAAAAATAATGCAGTTTCAATTGATTCTGCCAAACGGATTTTTTGATCGTCACGCACTTTTAAGCGATCGACGACGACTTCAATCGTATGTTTTTTGCGTAAACTTAACTTCGGTGGATCATCTAATTCGTATAATTGGCCATCAATACGTGCACGAATGTAACCCTGCGCGCGCAATTCTTCTAGTAGTTTTATATATTCACCTTTGCGACTTTGCACCACTGGCGCCAATATCATGACTTTAGTTTCTTTCGGTAATGCAACAATGGCATCAACCATTTGACTCACCGTTTGTGCTTCAAGCGTAATCTGATGCTCAGGACATTTGGGTTCACCCACACGGGCATAAAGCAAGCGTAAATAATCATATATTTCCGTCACTGTGCCAACCGTAGAACGCGGGTTATGCGATGTGGATTTTTGCTCGATAGAAATGGCTGGCGATAATCCTTCGATTTGATCGACATCTGGCTTTTCCATCATCGATAAAAATTGTCTGGCATAAGCTGAGAGCGATTCGACATAGCGACGCTGGCCTTCGGCATAGAGCGTATCGAATGCTAATGATGACTTGCCGGAACCGGATAATCCAGTGATTACCACAAATTTATCCCGCGGGATATCTAAATGAATATTTTGCAAATTATGGGTTCTAGCACCGCGTATTTCTATGAGTTTTTTCATAAGATCCTGTTTTGTTTGAAGCTGTGATCGCATCAAAATTATACATCATGGCGTGTCAGATGGAAAATAATTGTTGTGTAGATACGAACTTGTCATCCGTATATTGACAAATCTCCCCTAACTCAGGTTTTAGGAAAAGAGCGTTGTTGTGTAAATAGGAACTATCATTCCCGCGTAGGCGGCGTTGTTGCATAAATAGGCTCTGTCATCCCCGCGCAGTAATGTAGCCGGTGTGAAACGAAGTGTAACACCGGATTTGAGCCGGCCCGGTGTTTCGCTTTGCTGCACACCGGCTTGTATGTTTACAAAGGTAAGCTAATGTGGCTTAATTTCAACGACGGTTGGGATGGGAGAAGTGAGCTTGTACACCGGCTAAGGTTACAAACCTGAATCGTAGGTAAGGC
>JBCDIY010000164.1:0-4203 GCA_038748435.1 Pseudomonadota bacterium
AGTGCTTATGCTTCGTTATATGGATATTACGCCTATGATCCAGAGTTTCTGGATTTTTTTCATGCAATTGTTCCACCACTAAATACTTTTTTTTATCATAAAAAGCATGTGAATATTCCTTATGCGACAGATAAATTTGGTCATCAACTCTATCCTAACCTTAATCCAATTACCGTGATCATACAACCGGGTTCTTTGCGTGCTAATGTAGTGCGCATCTTACGTCGTTATAAATGGTCAGTTGTTTGGAAACCTGGTGTTGATTATCGGTTTATTGGTCGAGTAAAATTACGTGCTTATTCGATACAAGCGATTATGGATAAATTATTGCAAAATTATCCGTTGCAAGCCATTTTTTATCAAGGCAATCGAGTTGTCTTAATCCAGTCTAGGGTGATTGCATGAAGTATTTAGGTAAATTTAGTTTTTTGGGGTTATTGTTATTGTGCCTTGTTGCTTGCGTGCCAACCGCTTTTTATCAACAAACGGATAATCATATTGATAATATCAGCGATAAAATCGCCTATGATAAAGCCAACTATGGTAATTATGGCCCAGCAGTCATCGATAATAAAGGTATTTATGCCGATACCAGGCCGATTGCTATCAAACCGATTCCATTGTGGGAAAAAAGAAATATCAGTATTCATGGTAAAAACTTACCGTTTTCTTTTTATATGGCACGGATTTTAAATGGTACTGGCATGGATGTTTCGTATCAAAATAACCGGTTAGCGAACAAAACCATTTCAATGAACTATTCCGGCAGAATAAAAGGCGCTTTGGACTATTTAGCTGCAAAAACTGGTTATGCTTATACAGCCAATGGTCATGATTTGATTTGGTCGGACATGATTACCCAAACATTTGATATTTCTTTTATGCCAGGGAACTCGACCTATTTAGTTGGTGGCCAAGGCACTAGAGCACAAAATAATTCTAATTCTAATGTCTCGTATTTCGGCGAATTGGGTAATAGTGGTAATGAGTATAGTAATTTAAGTGGCAACCTATCTTTATGGGCAGATTTAAATAAAACGCTAGAAGAACTAAAATCGAAAGACGGCAAAGTGATTGTATCTGAAGCAACAACCACTGTCACGGTTTACGATCATCCAGCTAATGTGGCGATGATGGCAAAATTTTTAAAACATTTAAATAAAGAGTTATCGCGTCAAGTCGCCTTGCAAGTACAAGTCGTCGAAGTCGAATTAAATAAAAACTTTAATTATGGTATCGATTGGAACCTAGCTTATCGCGAGATGAATATTCAATTCGGTGTGCAAGGGAGTTTATCACAACCGGTTGCTGTGCAACCACTAGGGAACAATCCATCCACATCGACCGCTGCAGGGTTTATTATTAATGCAGTGAATGAAGCGAGCAAGTGGAATGGAACAAATATACTAATTAATGCCTTAAAACAACAAGGTAAAGTCAGTGTGGAAACCGAACCAAGAGTGGTGACGTTAAATAATCAAGTGGCGGAGATCGGTATTAATAGATTGCAAGGTTATTTAAAAGAAGTCACCAATACGGTAACTGGTGGGGTAGGCCAATTTAGCCAAGAAACTTTGACTCCGGGTATTGTTAAAACAGGATTTTCACTTTATCTGTTACCAAAAATTGAAGGCCATCGAGTTTATTTGCAAATAAGCAGTAGTTTATCGCGATTAGAAACCATTCAAACTATTCGTTCAAGTTCAGAGGCGACGGCTAATACTATTCAAGTGCCAACAGTGAATGACAAATTATTTAATCAACGCAGTTTAGTAAACTCTGGCGCAACGTTAGTCATCGCTGGTTTTAAACAGTTAAGCCATACTGCCAATAAAATTAGCTTTTTTGGTGTGCAAACTAGCGAAGGTGCGGAAAAACGCAATATTGAAACGATATTATTAATCACACCGACGATTATCGAGCAGCATTAATATGTCTATTTATACGCGTAGTGATAAATTTAATTTTATATTGCAGCCTTATCGTGAAATCTTAAAACTAAAAAATCCCAATCTATTAAAGAAAGAAATCCGTTTATTAGCAAAAAATAATGGTGCTTATATTCGTTTATTCAAATTGTCAGGCCAGCGTTATGAAGTGGTTTTTTCTCGTGATCCAGGCCAGCTTTTGGGTGAATCGATCTGGCACTACTTTCATAAACCAAATTATTTGATTTTTTGCGAAGCATTGCCAAATGAAAAACATTTTATTTTAGTCATAGTGATCGATAATCGTGTTCTGCTGGATGCAAAACTTACAAAAGCCCAGTTATTAGAAGAATTACAATCCATTAGTGAAATAGAAAAAGAATTTATGGTGCAGCTTATTGGTAACGTACCGATTGCTTTAAATAAAGATGCCAATCAGTTTCAATTAAAATCAAGTCAAATTGCTAAGTTGTCGCGTTTGCAAGATTCAGTGATCGAGAGATTACTCGTCGATGAAAAATTGCAATTGCTTCCATTAGAACAGGCAATTAAATGGGAAAAAATCGGTGACTTTAGGAAACTCAGTGCTTTCATCGTATTTTTTTTACTAGTGCTTATCGGCGCAGGTTATTATTTTTGGGATGAAGATGATGCCAATATCAAAGTACAGATTGTTGATCCTTATCAACTTTATAAAAAGAATCTAATGACACCGGCGCCTAATTTAGAAATCAATAATATCATGAATGTGCTAATCAAACTAAATACCTTGCCTGGTTGGACAGTCACCAAATTGAATTTTACTCGAACCAATGGTTTTTACAATGTGCGTTCGGTGGGTGGTAAAGTTAATTACTTTTATGAATGGGCGCGAGCGAATCATTTAACAACTAAGTTCAATACCAATGGCTTGCAAGTTAATCTACCGATGAAATTAATGCCACGGCCTTTGCCTGATAAAATTTATGATGCTGAGCATACGGTGACAATTTTAGTTGATAAATTAATGAGCATTTTGCCGGGAAAAGCTTTACAAATTTCAACAATAAAGCGGCAAAATCACTTCCAAGAGATCAATATAAAGATAATTTTTAACGAAATATCACCTGATGTGGTAAAATTGATAGCGTTGCAATTACAAGATATGCCGGTGACTTTTGAAAGTATGACTGCAGCGCAAAAAAATGGAATGTTGGCCGGTTCAATTTCTTTAAAAGTACTAGGAAAGTAAAATGTTAAAGACTAGAAGACAACAAATTATTTTCGTTGGATTATTAATTGCGATTGCCGTATTCGTTTGGCAAGTTATCGCATTAATGCGCTTTAATGACACTGCTGCACCTATTGAAAAACCCTTAAAAGCTAAAGCCGAAAAAGATAGCGTTTTGGCGCTTAAGGTTTCGCAATTAAAGCAAAAGCAGGCAGGCAATCATCATGCAAAGCACAAACAGCCTAATTTTGCTACTGTACATAAATTTATGCCGCAAGCGGCAAATAAAAACCAGAAAAACTATATAAAATTAATGGGGCAATACCAAAACTTACAAATTGAAAGACGAATTGTACAAACCCAAGAAGCAATAGCGCAAGCGCGATTAAAGATCGTGGAAACTGAAGAAAAACTATCGAAAATCAAACCTATGGATCGCCTAGTCAAATTTACTGAAGAAAAGGTTAAAAAGCCAGCGCAATATAAATTAGTTTATACAGGTAAGAATCAAGATCAGTGGATGGCAACCCTAAAGCATGAGGGCCAGTTGATCGATATCAATTTGGGTGAAAAACTAGCAGGCTTAGGTATTGCAACCACGATTAACAGTGAAGAAGTTGTATTTAAAAATCGGCAAAATACCATTGTTATTAATTTTAATGGGACAAAACGCAACGCAATATCAGCGCTAGCAAGTAAAAAACCTAGCAATGTAGTAAAAGCTGAAATGACGAAGCAATCTGTTGAATTAAACCGCAAAGTTGTGAATGCAATTTTGCCTGAGCAAGTAAAAGTAAAAAATAAAGTAATGTCCTATTCTGCTTTACCTTCTGCACGGGAAAATCAAGTTTTTAATCGGGATTTTAAAGATAAACCACAAAGGAAAGAACATAAAGTTGTCAACCAAACTCACACATTAGAACTGCATAAAAATCATGAGCCAGAAAAAAAGCTTACTCATTCCAATGTACTAGAAAAAGCAAATAGGGCAGCTTCAAAGCAAGAAAATTTTTCTAATAGACCCGCTAGAAATTTCACAATAAAAACCGATTTAAAAAATAAAGC
>JBCDIY010000165.1:0-4202 GCA_038748435.1 Pseudomonadota bacterium
GAAAATTTTAGCCGCTGAAAAAGGAGATTTAGAATTAGTTAAATTATTCATCATAATTTATGCTAACTGAATCTATTGTAGCTGTCAATTATGTTATAAGTTAAATTTCTTAATGAGTAACCTAACAATTATATTTAAATATTGCTTGGTTGGGCTTCGCTTCGCTCAACCCAACCTACACCTATTAATTCGACACTACTTTTTTAATTGGGATAGTTTTTCCCGTAGTCGTTTTAGGTTTTGCTGCTTTAATGCCTAATTCGCTACTGTCAAAGTCATCGACATTAATAACTTCCATCACTGCTTCATGGGTTTCAGTTAAAAGTTTGGCGTCGTCTTGACTGATAATGTCTTGTTTTACCGCAGATTCCACCCAAGCTGGAAATTCATAACCGTCAAGTTTTCCTTCTTTTTGCGCAATCATGACTTTCTTACTTGCACCTTCAGCCGCAATCACCAATTTTAAAGTTTTTTCCAATCTACCCATTGGAAACGCACCCTTTTCACTCATACAAATATTTTGCATAAAGCGTTCGCGTGCCGGATTGGGTTTCAACAGTAACTTGGCAACTAAGTGACTTAAGTAATCGCTCGGCGTTTTAAAGTGCTGACCGATTGGATAAACTAACATACGCAACAACAATGCGACAGGTTGGTTCGGAAAGTTACGTATAACTTCATGAATAGACTTCTGTGCATCATGCAGCAAAGTGTCTAGTGACCATTTTACTAAAGGCAGATCGGTATCGGGTTCTCCAGCTTCATGGAAATTTTTTAATACCGCCGAGCCAATATACAAGTAACTAAACACATCCGCTAAGCGTGCAGAAAGGTTTTCTTTACGCTTTAAATTACCGCCCACAATCAGCATGGAAAAATCGGTAATCAAAGCTAATATGGTACTAAATCGCGTCAAGTGCTGATAATAGCGTGAAACACTGCTATTTGGCGTTCTTACAACACGACTTGAAGTCAAAGCAAATGCGACTGAGCGAACTACATTACTGATCACATGACCAATATGCGCAAACACATGCTTATCAAATTCAGCTAAGGCTTTATTAGCATCTGTTTGTTTAGCCGCCTCGATTTCTTTGAGTACATAAGGATGGGCGCGAATTGCCCCTTGACCAAAGATCATTAAACTACGCGTTAAAATATTTGCGCCTTCAACGGTAATGCCTATAGGCGAACCTTGATAACCTCGGCCTAGGTAATTGCTTGGGCCCAAACAAATACCTTTACCACCATGAATATCCATGGCATCCAATGAATTTTTACGTGCTAACTCAGTACTATGATATTTCGCCATCGCAGTTAATACCGAAGGTTTCTCGCCGCGATCAATCGCGGCAACCGTCATCCTGCGAATACAATCTAACATATACGTATGTCCACCAATACGCGCTAAAACCTCTTGTATCGCTTCAAATTTACCAATCGGCAAACCGAATTGTTTACGAATTCTGGCATAAGCACCGGTGGCTAATGCCACAGCACTTGAACCGCCAGCAGAAATCGAAGGTAAGGTGATGCCTCTGCCGACAGATAGACATTCAACTAACATACGCCAGCCATGGCCAGCCATTTCTATGCCACCAATAATAAAATCACAAGGAATAAAAACATCCTTGCCATGAATAGGGCCATTCTGAAATGGAATATTTAACGGAAAATGGCGTCGCCCGATACGCATGCCCTTGAGATCTCGGGGTAATAATGCACAAGTAATGCCTCGATAAGTTTCCGGGCCTAACAAATGTTCTGGATCGTAAAGCTTAAATGCTAAACCAATCACTGTGGCAATAGGTGCTAAGGTAATATAACGTTTGTCAAAATTTAATTTGATGCCGACGATTTCTTTGCCTTTATACTGGCCTTTACAGACAATCCCATTATCGATCATTGAAGTTGCATCCGACCCTGCATAAGGGCTGGTTAAAGCAAAGCAAGGAATTTCTTCACCTTTAGCCAAACGCGGTAGATAATAATTTTTCTGTTCTTCCGTACCATATTTTAATAATAACTCTGCTGGGCCTAAAGAATTTGGTACACCGATCATAGTCGCTGCGGTCATACAAGTAGGCGCCACTTTTGCAATCACTGCAGAATGTGCAGCGGCTGAGAATTCCAACCCACCATATTTTTTCGGAATAATCATAGAAAAAAAGCCATTATCTTTGATAAATTTCCAAATATGTGGCGGTAGATCAGCTAATTCATGCGTGACTTCCCAGTCGTCTAACATTTGACATAATTCTTCCGTTGGACCTGCTAAAAAGTTTTGTTCTTCTGAGCTTAACTGAAAACCAGTGGATTTGAGCATTTTTTTCCAATTTGGGTTACCAGAAAATAAATCTTTAGCTAAATTGACAGTGCCCGCATCGATAGCTTGTTGTTCCGTTTCCGACATGGTCGGCATGACGCGACGGAAAAAATTAAGCAAAGGTTTTGATAGATAAGTTTTACGTATTGAATCGATATTTAATGGAATTAATCCTAGCCATAATATCGATAGAATAATGCTTGCGCCTACACTAAAAGGACTTAACAACCAGGTGAATACAAGAGCAACGAAACTCGCAGCGGTAAACACAAGTAACGAACTGCGATTATAGATAAAAATACCTAAATAAATTAGCAACCCTATAAACCAAATCAAACTAGCCACTGCGGTTCTCCTAAATTAAGTTACAGGATGAAATAGCTTTTCAGTTTCCCTTTTTGAATTCACTTTAACCAGTAATTATAATTTATTTATGATTGTATCTGCTCAAAGTATAGTCTTTTACCATGCGCACTGTTTTGCTCACAACTGCAAAAATTTATTTGCATTTCAATGCCATATATTAAATTTTACATCATTTCGCTAATTTTAGCTGCCGATCAGTCAAATATTAATACGGCCTTGAGTAAGCGCAGCGAAATCAGGGTGTTATAATTTATGCAAATTAATCATGAATCTAGATTTCGCATAGCATCAAATTTTGTAGGTTGGGTTGAGGAACGAAGCCCAACATAAACGTTTTAAATTGCTTGTGTTGGGCTTCGCTTACGCTCAACCCAACCTACAAGCGATATTAAATTATATGAATTCACTGCTGTAGTGCAACTTCCGGCTCAGTAAATTGACGATTTTGCGCGTCAGCCACCGCGGCATAGGTTAACATGCCTTTATGGATATTTAATCCATTCAAAAGATGCGGATCATCGCGTAATGCCTTGTGTGCGCCCTTATTAGCTAGGGCCAAAACAAATGGTAAAGTCGCATTATTTAACGCAAATGCAGCAGTTCTAGGTACAGCTGCTGGCATATTGGCAACACAGTAATGGACGATATCATCAACAACATAAGTGGGATCTGCGTGAGTGGTAGGCCGACTAGTAGAAAAACACCCTCCCTGGTCTATGGCAACATCTACTAAAACTGCTCCAGGCCGCATTTGTTTTAACATTTTACGTGTCACCAATTTAGGTGCGGCGGCTCCAGGAACTAGAACAGCTCCAACGACTAAATCAGCATGCTTCACATAATGCTCTATTGCTTCTTCGGTCGCATAAATACTATTAAGCTTGGAACCGAACTGAAAGTCAAGCTCTTTTAATCTTTTTAATGACTTGTCCAAAACGGTAACTCTGGCTTCTAAGCCCATCGCCATACGTGCTGCGTTGGTTCCAACAGTGCCTGCACCGATAACGACAACATCCGCTGGTATGACACCTGGGACCCCACCTAACAATATACCTCTACCACCTCGGTGTTTTTCCAGCGCATGCGCACCTGCTTGAATCGATAATCTACCTGCAACTTGACTCATCGGTGTCAATAAAGGCAAAGCATTCACTGGATCTGTCACAGTTTCATAGGCAATCGCAGTTGCATTTGAAGCGAGTAATAAAGAAGTTTGAGTATTATCTGGAGCAAGATGTAAATAGGTAAATAAAATTTGTGTATCGCGTAATTGTTCACATTCTTGCGGTTGCGGTTCTTTTACCTTAACGATCATATCTGCTTTAGCAAAGATTTCTTTAGCAGACTTTACAATAACAGCACCGGCCAGTTCATAATCTTCATCGGTAAATCCGATGCCTGCTCCAGCGTGGGTTTCTACAATCACTTTATGGCCATTAGTAATACATTCACGTACACTACCGGGCACTAGGCCAACGCGATATTCATCAGTTTTAATTTCTTTAGGGAC
>JBCDIY010000166.1:0-4161 GCA_038748435.1 Pseudomonadota bacterium
CACCTAAGTGTTGCTTATAACTAAAATTATCAAAAAATATGCAACTTGATGTTTCTGATTTCAATAAAAACCAACGACTGTAAGCAATAGTTCCATGTAGAACATTGGCACAACTAACTCCCATAAACGTCACAGTTATTGCGATACCAATCAATTTCTAAGTTGAATTAAAATTTAATAAAAGCCAACTTTATCAATAGGTTAGGTGATATTTCGGTTACCGAAATCAGCCTGTTTTTGTTAAGTTTTGCTAGCTGGAATTGGGAATGACAACACAATAAGTTTTTGCTAAATTCAACTTATTCCCTAAGTAAACGTTGAAAAATACTTGCTCGAATAATATTACTCTTTACACCTTCTAAAGTTGGAAAAACTTTCCTAACATCTATTACTGCATCATCGATGGCTCTAACTAAATCTTCGTTTATTCTAATACTAATCACCTTAGTTAAACTGCTTTGCTCAGATGCAATATCGACCAGATCAACATAATGTGGTATCTGAAAAAATTGTTCTATGGCCTCAAGTATCCATTTATTTTTTCCCCGTAAACCATAACCACTTGCTACAACTTTTTGCAGCATATCTTGATGTAATTGAGCTGAAATTTTTATGGATGTAACCATTTTTTGCATTTTTTCAAACCTCGGTTTCAAATAATTCAATAAATTCTTTAAATGATTTCGTCGCAGCTTTTAAGTCATTCCAATCAATATCTTTAAAGTGTCGGGCATATTGACTAAAAGGCGCTTTGGTTAAAAAATTTTCGACAATTGCTTTAACTACAGCAGGTTTTTTGGTTGTACCTAAATTTATTCGTGTTGTTTTACGCCCACGACTTTTATGAACGACATTTTTACTTATTTTAATATGCTGTTCCAAAATTAATTTTAACTCTCTTAAACTTTTGTTCTGTAATGCAGCATCAATAAGTTCAGAACGTATAGATTTATCTTCTATTTTTGCTAGAAATACTGCTTTATCTAAATTATTAATACGCATTTCAGCAATTAATTGCTTTACGTCTTCTGGACTAGATAACACAGTAAGATAGTAAGAACATTGTGAAATAGATAAGCCAGTTATCTCACTCAGCTTAGTTACACTAATTATCGTACCTTGGAACTCTGCTTGATAGGCGTGGATAATAGCTTTAATATTTCCAATTCTTTCATATAGTTTCAAATCTTCTCTTGCAGTATTTTCAACCCACTGTAATAATTTTAAATCAAATTGATTTGGCTTTTCCGTGTAAACCCGCGCTTCAATTTCAGTCTTATTTGCAAGTATTGATGCTAAACAACGCCTCTCCCCAGCGACTACTCGATATAAATCACTATGTTTGTAGACAACAATCGGATTAATCACCCCACTATTTTTGACTGTCTGGGCTAATTCATTTAGCCGTTCGAGCTCCAGTTTTTTTTGTTTTAAATGCCTATCTTCTTTTTTTAAGCCAAGCTTTACATCATCCAAGGTAATGGTTAATTTGCGTGGATTATCTGGATCTAATTCAATACGAGATAAAGGAATTGCCGCGCTACGAAACTTTGCTGGATTATTCTCCACTACAGCAATAGTTTCACTTAAACCTCTTGTGATTGCTTCAGATACCCCGAACCGTTTCTTTTTCTTCATGTGCAAAAATCCTCTTGGTAATAAATTCGCAAAATTCAACAGCTTCTTGCCTAGCCAAATTATTTTCAGGCAAATCAAAAATTGATTTTGGATTGGCATCATCCGAATCTAGCTCTGCAATGATTATTCTGTCACCGATCTGAACTGGTATTATGTATTTGCCTATGGCTTGATTAGACTGCAAACTGGTTAACATTTGTTGATGCAAGTTTGTCCTTCGATTGTATTTATTTGGCAAGATTCCTAATAAATTTAATGGGTCACCTTTAGTACGTGCCATTGATTCTTGCATCCATAATTGCAACATACCATAAACCCCTTGGATAGGTTGCTCTTCCATGATCGTTGGTATCAATATATCAGTTGCAGCTTTGATGACACTTACCGTCAAAGGCCCCTTAGAAGGTGCAGTATCAATAATTACAACGTCATATTCAGCCTTAACTTCGTCTGAATTCAACAGTAACTTTAATTGTTTATGTACTTTCTCAGTCACTTCATGACGTCGAACTGCTTCTGCTTGTAACAGTTTGGCTGCATCTCCAGGTGCAATATCTAAAGTTTCTATGAATGTGGGATAAGGCACTATGCTTTTGCCAAAAAAGATATCTGCAATAGAACTTCTTCCATCCCAATGTTTATCTGATTCTGAAAACGGATCGTAATCTGGATGTACTGGAGGCATCATTCCCTCTGGAGCAGCTGGGTCAATTTCCATCTTTAAGAATCGTTGAGAAAAGTTACACTGTGGATCGAAGTCGATTGCTAAGACGCGATATTTACAAATTTTGCTTAAATATTCTGCTAGGATAGTAGTAACTTTAGTCTTACCCACTCCCCCTTTATTATTTACTGGCGCAATGATTTTCATTTTTTTTCCTTGTAGTACCTAACATCATGATGTTACAAGTTTCTAGCTTTAATGTAAATTTTTTTGTATGATAATCAACATGTTGTATCAGTTTCTATGTTTGATCTAGTTTATGACAGCTTAACTATATGAATATATTGAATATTTTATAGTTAAATGTGACGTTTTTGGGAATGATCTGTGACGCTTGTGGGAAACAACTGTGACACTTATGGGATAAACTGTGACGTTTTTGGGAAACAACTGTGACGTTTTTGGGAGAACTTGATTGATAACTGAAAAGAAAGAATTAAAAAAACATGTTGCAACCATTCACTGTTCGAATTCATTATCGTTATTACAACGTAAAATAAGTAATGCATTGTTGTTTCACGCATATCCACATTTACTTGAGCAAGAAGAGTATAAAATTACCGTTACTACTTTATGCAAAATTATTGGATATTATGGCCATAACTATGAAGTCATTAAGTCAGCATTACGTGAACTTATTTCTACGGTGATTGAATGGAATGTGATCGATGAAACACGTCAATCCGAAGATTGGACCGCAAGCACTATCTTGGCTAGTGTACATATTAAAGCCGGTGAATGTTATTATGCATACAGTCCAAGAATGAAAAAACTGCTTTATTCTCCCACCATGTACGGTAAGATCAATCTAATTATTCAAGCAAAATTTAAGTCGAGTTATGGTCTTGCATTGTATGAAAATTGTGTGCGTTATCAGGGATTAAAAGCAACTCGTTGGTTTGAATATGATGTATTTAGACATTTAATGGGCGTACCTAAACAAAAATATCAAGTTTTTCGTGATTTTAAAAAACGTGTCTTAGATAAATCCATCGATGAATTAAATACCTATTCAAATTTAATTGTTGATGTTGAAATCAAACGCCAGGGTAGAAAGGTAATTGCATTACGTTTTAATTTGAAAGAACGTGGCAAAAAACATCGATTAGGAAAAATATTAGAAACAAAAAATGATCTAGCAAAAACTGATAATCAATTAATCAATCAATTAGTAAGCCAATTTCGTTTGCAAGAAAAACAAATTGGTAAATTACTAAACACCTACCAATCAAACCAAATAAAAACCGCTATAGACTTTACCTTTCAGCATCCACATTGGATAAAGGGTAAAATCAAAAATCCTGCTGGATTTTTAATAAGCGTGTTACGCGGGGAAATTATTTCTAATGTTAATTATCAGGTAACAAATCGATCAATTCCTGAAAAAAATTTAAATAAAGAATTAGCTACGAAACAAGCTTATGACCAGTTAGTGAAAACCATGGTCAATGAAGCCTATGAAAATTTGACTCAAAAAGTTAAAATTCAACAACAACAAGAATTTATTAATGATCTAAAACAAGGCGGAAATCATTTTATTTTGCAACGATTTCAAAAAAATGGTTTTGCGGATGAAATGGTCCAAGCAAATTTTCGCAATTTTCTCATGAATTACTATGCCACATTGTTGCCCAAATTACCAAGTCTAGAAGAGTTTAAACAGCAAAATACAATGTTAGAGTAGGGGCAAAGAGTATTGAGTTGCAGTGGAAAGATATTGTGACTTGAACGAATGTAGTGATTGGAAAAGTTGCGCAAAACCTCGAATGTGATCTATCGCAAAATATTAGATCATTTAC
>JBCDIY010000167.1:0-4134 GCA_038748435.1 Pseudomonadota bacterium
CTGCTTTTTCATAAGCTAAATCTTTTGCAGCTTGTTGCATTTTTCCGCCGAGTAATTCCATAATTTGTTTATCTTTACCTTGCAAAAATAATTTTACCAGGGCGATGGATTGATTATAATTTTCTTTTTCAATGTATTTCACGCAAGGCGCAGTGCAACGCTTAATTTGATATTGAATACACGGACGTGATCGATTTTTAAAAAAACTATTTTGACACGTTCGAATTTTAAAAACTTTTTGCAAAAAATTAATTGTTTGTCTTACCGCACCACTTGAAGGATAAGGCCCAAAATAGTTTCCAGTTTTTGCTTTTGCGCCACGATGAAAATCAACCCGCGGATATTCATCTGCAGAGACAAAGATAAATGGGTAGCTCTTATCATCTCTAAACAGCACATTGAATTTAGGCCGATATTTCTTGATTAAATTATTTTCTAATAATAAAGCTTGATTTTCAGTTTCTGTAATTAAAATCTCAATTTTTGCAATTTGACTGACAAGTGCAACTACTTTTGCATGCGGGGCTGAACGGCGAAAATAACTACTTAAACGCTTTTTTAGATTTTTAGCTTTACCAATGTAGAGCATTTCACCTCGATCATTGAACATTTGATAAACTCCAGCTCTTTGACTGCAAGTTTTTAAAAATGCTTGATAATCAAAAGGTATTCTACTCATGGATAAAAGTATATCATTTTGACGATATTTATGACGTCAGTAAGCTATTAGAGAATAGTGAATAAAATAATAGTATCAGTCAGTTCTGGGTAATTTTACAGCCAAACAAATTGATTACTCAACCTGATTGTCAGCATCTCCAGGTAAGGAGCCTTTATCGATCAATCCATGACGTAAAGCTAAATGAGTTAACTCAACGTCACTTCTTATCCTTAACTTTTCAAAAATTCGATAGCGATAACTATTAACCGTTTTTGGACTTAAACATAAATATTCTGAAATTTCTTGAACTTTCTGGCCTGCGGTTATCATGAGCATGACTTGTAATTCACGTTCAGAGAGTTTATCGAATGGGGAATCTTCTTTGGAAGACAAACTGCGCACTGCCAACTGTTGGGCAATCACTGGACTAAGATAGGTATCTCCGGCAGCAACTAACTGAATTGCTTTAATCACTTCGTCAAAGCCACTACCTTTTGTAATATATCCTGAAGCTCCAGCTTGAATTAATCGAGAGGGAAATGGTTCTTCATCAAAAGCACTGATGGCAATGACTTTGGTTTTCGGTTCGTAACGCAAAATCTTGCGGGTAGTTTCCAAACCACCGATTCCTGGCATTTTTATGTCCATTAACACGACATCGGGTTTTTCTTCACGTGCTAATCTGATTGCATGCTCACCTGAATCCGCCTCACCTACGACAGCAATGCCGCTGACGTCGGTCAATAATTTTTTTATTCCCTCACGAATTATACCGTGATCATCAACAATTAAGACCCTTATCAATTTTTTCTCCAATGATATTTGGCGGAGAGGCAGGGATTCGAACCCTGGAAGGGCTATTAACCCTTAACGGTTTTCAAGACCGCCGCATTCAACCGCTCTGCCACCTCTCCTACGATAGCATATTCTATCAAAAATAATTATAATTCTAAGTAACAAATAATGAACTATTATACAAAATTTTTCAAATCTAACAAATATATTACAATTGATGAAAAAAAGCGCATATTCATTCACGATTTTAATTGAAGCTAGCCCATTTGATTATTTAATTTCTCAAAGTGCTTACAATTTTACCAAAGCAGCCTTAGTTCAGCATAAAGTTGATAGTATATTTTTTAATCAGCAAGGAATATATCATTGTCTATCGGCTTGTCACGCAGATACGACATCTAATTTATTTCCTGATTGGATCAAATTAGCGAAAAACAATTCAGTCGATTTATGTATTTCTATTGAAGACGTACGTTCCCGTGGGCTAGAAAAATTGTTTCAATCAAATCAATTTAAAATCAAAGAAATTTTTCGTATGGCTTCAATCGGCCAGCTATTCGAAGCGATGTTGATGTGTGATCGCTTTATACAATTTAAGGGTATAAAATAAATGCAAGCACAAAAACTATCGATAATTTTTCAAAAACCACCCTATCAAACGCCAAACGCGCAAGACGCGATTGATTTTACCTTAGCTGCTGCCGCATTTATCAAAGATGTTCAAGTATTCTTTATCGAGGACGGTATTTATCAACTTTTACATCAACAACAAGCACCATTAGGGTTAAGTAATTTGGCCAAACAAATTCCTATACTGCACAACTTAGATATTGAACGAGTGTATGCTGATGCAAAATCTATCCAATTGCGCCAAATAAAAACAACTGATTTAATTCAGTCTATAAAAATTATCAAGCGAGATGAAATTAAAACCTTAATGCAATCTAGCAATATGATCGTGAGCTATTAAAATGTTACATATTATTAGTCGTTACCTGAACTCAAATCAAATCGCCACCGAAGTCATCGAATATATATCCAACAATGACGTTTGTATTTTTTTAGCTGAAGCCGTACTGATTCTTGAGCATTTACCAGAAAAAATCTTGGCTAAAAAACAAAAAATTTCACTTTATGCATTGCAACAAGATATTCACTATTTTGGTTTAACGGATTATCCCGCTTATATCAAGGTAATCGATTATCAACAATTTGTTGATTTAACTATTCATCATACCCCGAATAAATTTTGGTAACTTAAATGATTATCAACACTGCCCCTAATAAATTTTTGGGAACTTAAATGATTATCAACACTGCCCCTAATAAATTTTTGGGAACTTAATGATTATTCACACCCCCCTAATAAATTTTTGGGAACTTATGCAAACTAACACAACTACTGAAGGCTATTTAATCGACTTTAACGCCTGGACTGAGGATGTTGCTACGACAATCGCCAGCCAAGAAGACCTTGAGTTAACTGAACGACATTGGCAAATTATATTTTTTTTAAGAAAATACTATGAAAAATATGAAACAATTCCACCTTTGCGTTTACTAGTACGAGCAATAAAAAAAGAATTCGGTGAAGAAATTGGCAATAGTATTTATTTACATCAGTTATTCCCTCAAGGAGTATTACGTATCGCCTGTAAAATCGCTGGTTTGCCAAAACCTAAGCATTGTATGTGAGTCCATAAAGTGTTAAACCTGTTTATCATGATGCAATTCATTAATTAAATTATCTTTTGCTTTGACAAATTTAAAAAACTTGTTTAGCTTTAATATTTATGCTTTAAAAATTCAGAAAATATTTACAAATTCTCTACACACAAAAATATTAGTTGAGGCAATTTGTTTTTATAAAAAAATTCATAAGGACATGCTTAAACAATGGAACTGTTGAGCAGAAATGAGCAACTTTTAATTTGGTTGCAGAAAAAAAGGCGATTTACTCATTTTATTTCTTATTTCTTGTTGTTGTGCGTATTAACCGTCACAAACTGTTATGCTAGCAGCCCCTATTATTTTTTTCCTATCCTGCCACGCATCAACATCAATGGTTCTACTGTAAGCAGAACCTATCAAGAAGAAGATGCCATATTACCTGTATACGGTAATTCTAATTTCATTGTATTCGCAAGTGGCGCCGGACGTTATGGCAATGACCGCGGTTGGTTTATTGGCCCTGGTCTAGGAACACGGGCAATTCTTGGTCACCATATCTGGGGCGCTTATTTATTTGGTGACAGAGATGTCGTCCCCAGAGATTCCTCAGGTTTTTGGGTATTAAATCCGGGCATTGAAATTTTTGGCCGCCACTGGGAATGGCATGCCAACGGTTATGCACCAACCAGAAGAGATAGAGTCATTCGAACCGCTTTCGGCGATGAAATTGGTATTGGCTCTGGCGTCCACTTTACCGGACATTCTGAATTCGATCATCTATTTCAGATTACCGATTCCATCGGTCCAGGTTTTGATACTTCATTAGGCTTTAGTGTATTACCGTACAATGCATTATATTTTTATGGCGGTTTTTACTTTTACCAATTTCGCGGTATTCGAAACATTGAGGGAGGTCAATTTGGTGCTCGTTACTATTTTAATCATAACGTCGCTATCGCGATAAATGACAGCGTCGATACTGTATTTCATAACTCTTTTGGTGTATC
>JBCDIY010000168.1:0-4129 GCA_038748435.1 Pseudomonadota bacterium
AATAGGGTTATATTATCATAAACCAGGAGATAATGATGGAATATCGTAAACTAGGAAATTCTGGCTTATTAATTAGTGAACTATCTTTTGGTTCATGGGTGACTTTTGCAAATCAAGTTGACGAAAAACAAGCTCGAAAAATGTTTGCACTTGCTTATGATCAAGGGATAAATTTTTTTGATAATGCTGAAGCTTATGCTCACGGTGAATCCGAAATTATTATGGGTAAAGCATTGCGGGCTTTAGGCTATAGTAGAGACAGCTTTTGTGTCTCTAGCAAAGTGTTTTGGGGTGGAGAAAAACCGACACAAAGAGGTTTAAGTCGTAAACATATCAATGATGCTTGTCATGCTGCACTAAAGAGATTACAAGTAGATTATTTAGATTTGTTTTTTTGTCACAGACCCGATGTTCACACACCCATTGAAGAGACAGTTTGGGCGATGCATAATTTAATTCTACAAGGCAAAGTTTTATATTGGGGAACGTCAGAGTGGTCGGCACAACAAATTACCGCTGCTATTGAGATTGCCCATAAACATCACTTGACGCCACCGACGATGGAACAACCAGAATATAATTTATTTAATCGAGAACGTATGGAAAGCGAATATTTGCCTTTGTTTCGTGATTACCATTATGGTACGACTATTTGGTCACCATTGGCATCAGGATTGTTAACGGGCAAATATGATCAAGGGATTCCGGATAACTCACGTGCGGCACTACCAGGCTATGAGTGGTTAAAAGATCGTTTTCAGACAAGTGAAGGGCAACAAAAAATTTCTATAGTTAAAAATTTGAAAACAATCGCCGAAGCATTAGATTGTCAACTTGCTCAGTTAGCCATTGCATGGTGTTTACATAATCCAAATGTAAGTACGGTTATTCTAGGCGCATCTAAATTAGAGCAGCTAGAACAAAATTTACTGACTTTGGAAATTAAGAATAAATTAGCACCTAATGTCATCAACCAGATTGAAGCAATTGTCCAAAACAAGCCTGACGCAGAAAGAATTTTTTAATTTTGGATTATTAAATAAGTAGGTAGCCGGTGTGCAGCGTAGCGAAACACCGGACTACTTGCCTATATCTAAGCGCAGAATTAAGATTGCTTTTCTGTTTCATTATCCTCTTTAGGCGTCAAACTACCACCGGCGATTTTTTCACAAGTGCCTTTGGGTACATCGATCCATTCATTTGGATCATTATTCACCTTAGCTTTACCTGCGCAAGTGTGCATTGCAGTACCACAATCATTCATGCCGGCTTTTACGATACCAAAGCAACGCTCTTGGCCTTTCTTCGGCCAACCTTTACACTTATTTTGCGAGATCTGCTTGGTAGTTTGCATTGTATTGGTGGCTTGATCTGCATTAGCGGTACTAGTTAAAGCTAATAAAGATATCGCAGCTGCGGTAGCAATGGTAGTACCTATAAGTTTTTTCATGTTATTTACTCCTATAATCACTTATGGTCATTGAACTTTGAAAGTTAAATTTCTTTGAATAAATAGCTGAATTTCGTAAATAGAAAAAAATGCAAAAAATCAGAAATTATTTATTACTACTATATTGTCATATTTTAACTAGGCTCAAAGTTAGGATCAAGTTATTTAAGCTAGCTCTTTTTAGGAATCACTAAAATTGCGTCAGTAACAGGGGTTAAACTCGGAATTTTAAAAATATGATTGTCAATCCGGGAAAATAGTTGCGTGGAATGACCACCATCTAAGTTAATCGCAAAGCGGCAATTAAGTTCATCTCGCATGATTAAAGCGAGTTTTGTGGTGGAAATAGGTAAATTTTCTGTAGCAACAATGATAATTTCACCTCTGGGTGTAATACCCAATGCACTGCGATTGGCGTTTCCTGCTCTTAATTTTGGTATTTGACCATTAACAACCAGCCGTGGACCCGCTTGAATTGCAAAATCAACGCCTTTCATTTGACTTATTTGCGTTGGTTTTATAATTCGTGCGTATCTTCCTTTAACCATGAAAATACACCACCAACTAATTTTTTTTATAGGATTAATTAATTGTCCTTGAGAGTAGCGTAATCCAAGTGGTTTGAGATCAGGGCTAAAAAATCCGCCATTTATCCCTAAAACCGCATCATGTGAGATAACTAAATTTTCTATGCTATTGAAAAAAGGTCTTCGATTATGGGTAAGCACGAGTTCGAGTTGATAATAGCGCAGATCAATTTTAAAAGCGTATAGTCTACCTCTTAGGAATGTATTGTAAGGCGTTATGATTTGATATCCAAAACCAGGTGCTAAGCTTTTCCAGTCGTTGCCTTTTGTCAAAGCATAATTATTGTATGAGACAAAAATCATAAACAGACTTAAGAGTATTTTGTAGCGTTTGATTTTCATAAATAAATTTAGTTTGGTAGTAGTCAAAGTAAAAATACAACTTTTGTTCGAATAATCTAAACCAGTTTTGCAAATAAAACAACTAGGCAAATAAACACATAGTTTGTTAAAATGCCACCAGTCAATTAATTTAGATGAACCAGATGATTAAAAAAATAGCAATTCCATTATTTATATTTTTAACACTCACGGCGTGTGTTACTCAGCCGCCTAATAACATTAATAATATGTGTTCAGTGTTCATGCAATATCCACATTGGTACTGGACTACACAAAGAACACAGCGGCGTTGGGGCGTACCTATCAGCGTACAGATGGCAATTATTTATCAAGAATCACGTTTTCGTGCGTACGCAAGACCACCACGTGAACATTTGCTTTGGATCATTCCTTGGTTTAGACCGACTTCTGCTGATGGTTATGCTCAAGCTATTAATGAGACTTGGCGGCGTTATAAAGCTGAGACTGGTCATCATTTTGCCAAGCGCGATAACTTTAAAGATGCCGATGACTTCATCGGTTGGTTTGCCTATCGCGCTCATCGACAATTGGGAATTTCTAGGGCAAATGCGTTTCGCTTATATTTGGCTTATCATGAAGGCATACAAGGCTATCGGTGGGGCACTTACAGGCGTAAACGTTGGTTAATCGATGTGGCTAAGCGCGTACAACGCAAAGCTTGGACTTACGATTGGCAGTTACGTCGATGTCGCAGTGAATTGCCAACCAAGCCATGGTATCATTTTTGGTAGATATTAGACACCGAGGAATTGATGCATAATTTGCAACAGGTAAAAATGTCATTCATTGTCTAAACTAATCAATATGAACTTTTAAAGAAGACAGGGATGTGAGCATGAATTATAAATTTGTGAGTTGTCTAGTCTTCGCCACAATTGCATTGTTAAACTCAGCGCAAGCACAGGATTTTCAATCTTTACGCTGTGGTAGCTTCATTATTGTGCCTGGAGATAGTGCTGCAAAAGTCATCGAGCGTTGTGGTCAACCGCTGGAGAAAAAACAAGCACACAGAGATAAAATCATCGTCCGCTACACTTGGCATGGAAAAAAAGTTTATCCTAAACCGATTTTGGTTGAAATATGGAAATATAGAATCCCCGGCAGAAACGTTAAGCAACAATTAATATTCGAAAGAGGTCGACTTATCGATGTTCGTCAAGATGATGATATTGGCTATAACTGGCGCTTTGATTAAAAAACCCGTCATGTATTGAATTGTTACAAAAACATTCGCAACTAGTGCGCAAAGGAAAACGAGTGCCGCTGCTCATTCCCAAATTACTTGGTACAATCTTTACTATAGTTGAATTGTTTAAAGATCTTCTAATCCACAATTTGAGAACAAACTTTTAATAATATTTTTCAAATTGTTCCATTGCAGCACGGTAGCCTTCTTCGATCATGTACTTCTTATGTTTATTATCGTTACTGACTAAACTAAAGTTTTTTGGATCAGGTTCAATATAAATATTACAGCGTTGAATATTCTTTTCTGTTTCGTGAGAGGCGCCTAATATATAACTATTAATCAGTAAGGTTGTTAATTTAGGTAAGTGAATATCAGAAATGCCTAATTTTACTGATATTGCGCGCAAGAATGTGAAATAATCCGGACACTTGAAAGCTTGATTTTTAAAATCATTTGAAATTAAATTTGCACCAATAATAGTGCCAGTGTGTTCTAATAAACTTTCCATGATATTGGTAGGTAAAAAATTGATAGCACCAC
>JBCDIY010000169.1:0-4095 GCA_038748435.1 Pseudomonadota bacterium
AAGCAGCCAAGCAAAGGTTACTTCAAAGCTTCGCCCACCTTATGATTATGTTCAAATTATAACCGAGCAATATATTCACAAGTATATTGGCTTGCAAGCTGAGGAGCTAAAATCTTGGTGTATTGTTGGTGGCTTTTTAGGTTCAGAGGCGAAAAATATTTTGCATCATTATCCTAAGGCTAAAGTAACCATCTTTGAATGCTCGCAGCGCTATGTGGAAGAGTTAACTAACCACTATTATGGGAATCAGAGTGTAGATATTGTTCATAAAGCTGTGTACAATACAAAATGGATTTCATTTAGCCTTATTAGGCACTGATTTTAATTTGATTGGGAATGCTCTTTTTTTGAATGCGAATGATACAAAAAACACAAAAACTTTTTGGTAGTTAACCTATGGTTTATGAATGCATTGATTGCCCATAGTCGGTTTATTGAGGATGCTTAATAATATGAAAACTATTAATTTATTTTCAGTTCATCTTAACCCATGGCTTCGGCAATTCCCTGCAGGTATTCCCGAATGGGATGGATGGCGTTTTGTGTTTAATGCTGAAAATGAAGACTATGATTATTTGGTTGTTTTTGATGAAATCAAAATGCCAATTTTGCCACGATGTAATGAAAAACACATTATTCATTTATCAACAGAACCGCCTCTTGTGCGCCATTACAGCGATGAATTTTTATCTCAATTTGCCTGGACCATTCGTCAAGGCGATCGCAGAGATATAGAGGGAGCAATATACCATCATCCAGGACTAAATTGGCATATAGGTTGGAGACCTGGTGAAGAGAATTTAGATAGTGCGTTGAAATTCGAGCAAATTAAAGCACTTTTTGAGCAGCCTAAATCTAAACTTATTTCAGTGATTGCATCGAATATCACTATTTCTCCACAGCACAAGGCTAGGCTGAGATTTGCGCAACAATTAAAGCAATATTACGGAGAAAAGATAGATTTCTATGGTCGTGGATTCGTTACCATGGATGATAAAATTGAAGCCCTGAGGGATTATCGTTTTCATGTCGTTTTAGAAAATTCTTCTTTTGATCATTATTTTTCTGAAAAACTTACAGATTGTATTTTAGCAGGCACGTATCCAATTTATTACGGCTGTCCTAATTTAGCTGAATATTTCCCGCAAGATTCATATCAACCTATAGATATCGATAACTTTGAAGATGCAGTTAAAGTTATCGATAATACTATCGCTCAGGAACTGGATAAAAAATTTCGACCAAAGCTTTTAGAGGCGCGTAATCTCACTCTTTATGAGTATAATCTTTTTCCTATGTTGATAAATATAATAGGTGACATTGAGAAGGGAAAATATGGGCTCCCAAACGCTACACAGAAAATTCAAAATTCTGTGCTTAGGCCATTAGCACAAGATGTCCTGCCTCAAATAAATAAGCTAAACAAGAGAGTTTCAATTCGCTGTCTTTTTTCTAAATTAGTAGGAAAATACAAATTATTTGGTTTGTTTAAAAGAATATATAAAAAAATAGGAGTTTGGAATGGTGCATAGCAGCAAATCACCGAAAATAGATGTGGTTATTCCAGCCTATAATGCTGCAAAATTTATAGCTGATACAATACAATCTGTATTGAGGCAAACGCTCTCGCCACACAAAATTATCATCGTAGATGATGGCTCAACTGATAATACCCTTGAAATTGTGCAGAACTTTAATAGTGAATTGATTGAAGTTATCAGCGTATCCAATGGCGGTGTGAGCTGTGCCAGAAATATTGGCATCAAAGCGTCTCAGTCTGACTATATCGCTTTCTTGGATGCAGATGATTTCTGGGAACAAGATAAGTTAAAGGCCCAAATTGAGGAGCTCTTTGCGAACCCTAACGCTAGAGCTGTCTATTCCTATGCAATTATGTGTGACGAGAAAGGACAATACACTAAAAATGCACATGCTTATAACAATACACCATACCAATCTGGTAGTCTTCCAGAAAAGTTACTTTTTGAATTTGTAAACCTATCTGGTTCGGCTTCATCGGTCATGGTTGAGACTAAGCTTTTAAAGTCTACAACACTTTTTGATGAGACAATGACTTTTGCTGAGGATATCGATCTATGGTTTCGTATTGCATCGCTTACGGAATTTATACTAGTTCCAAAAGAGCATGTGAAAATTCGTGTTAATACATCATCTTCAACGCGAAAACTATCTTGGAGTGCGAAAAAGAAAATGATATCGGATCATTTTTATTTTATGCACAAATATGCAAAAGATTATCAAATCCCAAGGGCTACTATTGATATAAGTCTGAGCTATTTGACAAGGTCTTTTGTTAAAAGGCCGCATAGAATAATGGAGTTTTTTTATTTTCATAAACATTTGCGAAATAGGGCACCAGATTACTTTCGACAAATTTCAAATCATGATACTGCAATTAGATTTTTTTTTCGAACTATTACTGTAATTATTATGCACCCGTATAGACGCATCAGGTTGATAGGTAGATTAAAATTATTATTTACAGAAGGCACGATATTCTTTTCAAAGTCAAAAAATTATTCCCTAAATACTACTATTCCTGTTAAGAAGAGACGTTGATGATGAGTAGAATCTATACAGCACGTCTCTGTGCATGCAGGGATCATTAAAAAGTAATTGCGAGCTGTATAATTAACGCCAGGGATTATTTCTATAACTTAAATTTATCTACTCACGGCGTTACATGATTTATTACAACTTAATGAATAAAAATGAATTATATTGAGTTTAGCAAGAAATTGTTATGTAAGTTAAAATTTATCAGCAATGCCGAGTTTACCAAAGAAATCTTGCAAGTATTTCGCTATGCTGAAACACAAGTGATCATGCCACGGCTTTGCGGCAATTTGTATGCCTATTGGTAAACCCCTTTTAGTCAATCGGATCGGTACGACCGTGGCTGGCCAACCTGTTAAATTATGTAGGTAAACATATTGATAATCGTAAATGTGATCAAAAGTCGTGTTATGTAGTCGTGCTGGGGTAGATGTCACTGGTGAGATTAAAATATCATACGCATTATCATGCATCCACTGCAGCATTTGATAACGAAAAATTTCACTTTCTCTGAGACGTTGATAGACTTCAGCAGAATTCAACTTGCAATTTTCTGCTTGCTCAACAAAACGTTTTATTAGTGATGTTGGAGTATTATCTTGAAATTCGCGTAAGACTGCTTTAATTGTTTCACCTCGGCTAAGCATGTAAGTTTCCCAATGCAGTTGATAAACTTGATCCACATGTTGTGGGAAATTATGTTCGCTATGTATGCCAAAGTCTTTAAGTGCAGAAATTACTTGATTAATAGTAGCAATTGTTTCTTCACATGGTGGTGATTTTGGATTTTCAAAATAATAAGCAATTTTTAATTGTTTCAGATCAGTATTTTTAGGCATTTTAAATTGCAGTGTAGCAACGTGAGGATCCAACTCATCTGTACCGGCGATAATTTCCAGCATTAAGGCTAAATCATCAATATCTCTTGCCATGGGTCCTATAGCGAGGATTGAATGGATAATACCATTGCCACCATCAATTGGGAATGAACCACCTTTCGTCGAGACTAAATTTTGTGTCGGTTTATGCCCGCAAATACCACAGTAATGTGCAGGTTCGCGAATACTGCCACCAGCATCGGAACCCAGTCCAAGCGTCGAACCACCGGCAGCAATAAGTGCGGCTTCTCCACCACTGCTACCGCCAGGTGTACGGGTTAGATCATAAGGATTGTTGGTTGTGCCATGGATACGATTGCTGGTTTCATAAGATGATAAAAATTCTGGAACATTGGTAATACCTAAAATTATTGCACCTGCTTGTTTTAAGCGTTGAATCACTGTGGCATCTTTATCTGCTTTTTGTATTAGTCCAGGGTAACCGCTGCCAACTTTAAAGCCTTTGACGAAACAAGTATCTTTAATGCTAATAGGGACACCATGTAATTTACCTAAAAATTTTTTAGTTTGAACTGCATCATCTGCCACTTTTGCTTGTTGTAAAAGTTTTTCTGGATCAACTTGATGAATTGCATTTATGCTAGGATTAACTTGTTCTATACGTGCGAGAAATGCTTGC
>JBCDIY010000170.1:0-4094 GCA_038748435.1 Pseudomonadota bacterium
ATTCAATTTTAGTTTCAATCGTTTCAAATTCGATAGCACCGCGATCTTGTCGTTGTTGCACTAATGTATCATAAAGGTTTTTTAAATCTTTTAAGTGCGGCAATACTTTTTTATAACGCATAGATAAATTCGCATCGTTATCGACTAACATCGCAGCTACTTTTGTATAAGTTAATCGCGCCTGGGAAAAAATCACTGCCTCATAAAAACGATAGCGGGTTAATTTACCTGTTGGGCTAATTGCCATCTCGCAAGTTAGTACCAAACGATCACGATTCGGCCGCAAGGAACACAGATGATTAGATAATGCCGTTGGCAACATGGGTATCACGCGCCCGGGAAAATACACCGAGTTACCGCGCAATTTTGCTTCTTCATCCAAAGCACTACCGGGTTTAACATAATGACTGACATCAGCAATAGCGACATAAAGCATCCACCCGCCTCTGGGTTTAGGCTCACAATACACCGCATCATCAAAATCTTTGGCATCTTCACCATCGATGGTAACGAAAGCTTTATCACGCAGATCTTTACGACCACGATAATCTTTCTCACTAGGATCTTTAGCTAATGGTGCTACTGCTTGTTTCACACTTTTGGGAAATTCATAAGGAATAGCATGCGCATGCAGGGCAACATCGATTTCTACACCGGGCGTGAATGGATCACCAAAGTGTTTTTTAACTTCACCAATGGCTTGCGTACGCGTAGTAGGCGGCGAAATAATCTTAACTTCAACAAAATCCCCCGATTTTGCCTTACCTGCTTTACCTGGAGGAACAATAATATCTTGGTTTATGCGCTTATTATCTGGTACGACATAGCCTAACTCGGATTGGCTATAATAACGCCCAACGATATTGTCATGCGCGCGTTCCAAAACTTCAACAATCTCTCCGCTCAAACGCCCTTTTTTATCAACATAGCTTGTACGCGCCAGAACTAAATCACCATCGAAAACACATTTCATCTGCTGTGCGGATAAATATAAATCTTCACCTTCTTGCTCTGGCACAAGAAAACCATAACCTTCTTTATGGCCGATCACCCGGCCTTTAATCAGGTTCATTTTTTCAATTAAGCCATAACCACCACGGCGATTAAAAATTAATTGGCCATCACGTTCCATCGCTCGTAATCGACGTCGTAAAGCACTTTTACTGATATCATCCTCAATATGTAATGCCTTAAGTAGTTCTTGCCGGGTTGCCGGTTTACCGCGTTGACGTAAATAATCCATGATATATTCACGACTGGGAATCGGATGAGGGTATTTTTTTGCTTCGCGCTGATAATGCGGATCTTTAATTTTTTTACGTCTTGCCACTTAACTTCCTAATTCATAATTGCTGTCATAGGCTTTATCTAAAAACTAGCTTAGTGAGTCAAAAGCGCATTAAGATTTGAGCAAGCTTTTAACCATACCTAGCATTCTTTAATTAAGTCCTATATTAGTTAGTGTACCCTATTGAACATCAAATTTGCTAAGCCTATTCACAACGTATACAATATTGCCTTTAAAATAACAACTTATTTAGGATAGGTTCTAATGAAAAAAATACTATTGCTAGCATGCGCCACAACACTATTATTAACTGGTTGTGCGACTAAATTGACACCACAACAAGAATGCACCTATATTAAACGACGTTTAATCGGTCTTGATAATATGCCTGGGCAAGAAAAATATGTTAGTACCCCAGCGGAAATGAAAAGATTAAGAAAACGTTATACTCAATTAGGTTGTAAAGGCCCACTAGTTTAACCAGCTTACCCCCAAACTGCCGAGGTGGTGAAATTGGTAGACACGCAAGCTTCAGGTGCTTGTGGGGGTAACCCTGTGGAGGTTCGAGTCCTCTCCTCGGCACCAGTTGATATTTTTTGGGTTAACTCTCTGTGTATCCGGCTATTTCTTAGTTTTTTGTGATCCTAAAAAAACTAAAAATAACTGCAGAAAAACTGTGTGTTATAAGTCGTATGTGTATTTTTGTATTTCTCCTTTTGCTTTTCATTGCCCTGCCTTGACGTGATGTTTTGTTCGCATCACGTCAAGGCCATGAGTATAGTCATACTACTTCTTTGCTAATTGATCCAACACCGGAAGTAAATCAGTTGGCTCAGGCCGTTGTGTGTAATCAGGGTTCACTTCAGCATAAGCAATCGTGCCATCCTGAGCGATCACATAACGGGCAGGCATAGGTAAATTCCACTCGCCATCAGCGTGAATGGTTGGCAGATCTACCTTAAACATTTTGAAGAATTCTTTGACGTAATCCTGTAATTTCCAGCGTATTCCGAATTTCTTCGCAAGCTCACCACCTTGATCTGTCAAAATTGGATAGCTTAACTTATTATCCAATTTTGATTTTTTGCTATCGGTTGCACCCTGCATAGAAACAGCCAGCAAACAAGCACCGCGTGCTCTCATATCATCCACCACTTCTTCAAGGGCTTGTAGATCTAAGTTGCAATATGGGCACCACACACCACGGTAGAAAGTTAAAACCACCGGCCCTTGACTCAGTAGGTCTCTCAATATTACTTCATTACCATCGGAATCAGTCAGCGTAAAAGCAGGTGCATTGGCACCGGCTTTAAGTGCGTTTTCCGCCTGGCCAGTCTCAATTAACTCCTGAGTTGAGCGGTGGAATGCAGCAAATGCCTCTGCAGGCGCTTGCTTTTTGAACTGTGCTTTAAATGCATCAAGTTTATCTTGTAAAGTCATAACCTTAATCCTTTTCATAAGAGTTTAAATTAACTACGGCTGATGGTTTCATCGGCCTACTTTTTAAATATTGCTCATTTGTTTATTAATTGGTAGACTGCAATTTTAACTATTAGTTATTTGAAAAACAAATGAGTGATCGCGTATCCACATTGCAATTATTTTGCCGTGTCGCTAGAACTGGTAGCTTCACGGCCGCCGGCAGGGAAGTGGGTTTGTCGCAACCATCTGTATCCAGAATTATTTCCAAGCTAGAAGAAGAGCTAGGTGGTGCGTTATTTGTCAGAAGCACGCATGCGGTTAATTTAACCGAAGCAGGCCAAGAATATCTTAAAAGGTTAGAGCCTATACTTTCTTCTCTGGAAGAAGCTAACCATATGGTACGCAGCAATGGAACTCTGAGAGGACGGTTGCGTGTGGGCAGTGCAACCAGCTTTGCCATGCGTGAAGTCATTCCGCGCCTACCGGATTTTTTAGAAGCAAATCCTGAACTTCATGTTGATTTTGTATTAACCGACTCACGCCAAGATTTAATTGATCAAGGTATTGATGTTGCACTACGCTTTGGTGCACTCGCTGATTCCACAATGGTTGCCCGTAAACTGACAGAAGGGCCACGAATTCTTGCTGCATCACCTGCTTATTTAGAGAAAGCCGGAAAGCTTGCTAGTCCGGCTGATCTTCCACAACATCGAATCATTCTAGGCCCATCTAGCAGAGGCACTGTAGGATGGCATTTTACTAAGGAAGGTAAGGAATTATCAGTGCAGGTTGCTAGTCAGCTTAGGGTAACGGTTAACGAAGCGTCTACTGCCGCTGCTCTGGCTGGCATGGGTATTATATCGACTTCAATATTAGGTTGCCGGAAAGAAATTAACAGCGGCGAGCTTATCCAGCTCCTGCCAGAATGGCTAATCGGCACAGTCGAAGTTCATGCGGTTATCGCTGCAGGAAGAAATGCAAAACCATCCGCTCGTGGTTTTGTAGATTATCTCGTGTCATCTTTTCGTGAGGATATATAAAAATGGCGCCATTAAGAATAGTTTACTTAGTCAATATGGCGTTGTTGCGTAAATCAAAAAATAACCAATTTGTTCTTGTCATTCCGGAATTTTTTGCAACTAGGGCGTCGTCCTCTGGCTTGACCAGAGGAAGGGCAAAAAATGTCCGGAATCCAGGTCGGTGCCAAGGATGGATTGTACGAAAAAACTCACTATTTCGTAGATTCTCCTGGATCCCCGCCTTCGCGGCGTTGTTGCATAAATAATGTATTATGCATAAAGTTCCTATTTTTTGTTTTTCTCCTAGGCGACCGCTCGTAGCGGTCGCCCTAATTGCATCATCTTATTTAGTATTTGGCATCTCA
>JBCDIY010000171.1:0-4077 GCA_038748435.1 Pseudomonadota bacterium
GTGGTATCGGTACGTTTATCAAAGCTTCGAGTGAGGACAATAACGACGTCGGCGATAGATATAACGACTTAATTCGTATTAATGCCAATGAATTATCTGCTCGTGTTATCGGTGAAGGTGGTAATTTAGGCTTGACGCAATTAGCTAGAATAGAATTTGCCCTGAATGGTGGCTGTATCAATACCGACTTCATCGATAATTCAGGTGGTGTCGATTGCTCTGACCGGGAAGTCAATTTAAAAATATTACTCAATGGTATTGTTGAAAATGGTGATTTGACTATTAAACAGCGCAACGCTATGTTGCGGGAGATGGAAGCTGAAATCGCTGATTTTGTTTTACGTAATAATTATTCTCAATCGCAATCAATTAGTATTGCCGCACACCAAGCGCAGATTAATTTTGATCTACATAACCGCTTTACAGAATATTTAGAAGAGCAAGGTGAATTGGATCGTGAATTAGAGTTTTTACCTACGATAGCTGAATTAAATGACCGGAAAACGCAACATAAAGGTTTGACACGTCCAGAAATTGCTGTTTTATTGGCTTATTGTAAGAATTACATCAAGAAAAAATTACTCAATTCTGATGTACCGGAAGATCCGTATCTTTCAAATGTATTGGTTTTTGCTTTTCCCGATAAAATACGTAAACAATATCGTCAACAAATGGAAAGTCACCGCTTGCGGCGTGAAATTATTTCTACTTTAGTAAGTAATTATATTGTCAACGAAATGGGATTCACTTTTGCTTATCAATTAGAAAATGAAACTGGTGCCACTGTTGCTGAAGTCATAAGAGCTTACTCTATTACGCGAAATATTTTTGAATTAAGCGATATATGGCAACAAATTGAAAGTTTTGATTGCTTAATAGCGGCAGATATACAAATCGAAATGATGCAACTGGTCGCACGTTTAGTTTGGCGTTCGACGCGTTGGTTTTTACGGCATCGTCGTTTCCAAACTGATATTGAGAATTCTTGCGAACACTTTAAAGCTGGAATTAATACATTACATCGCAATATTAAAGATTGGCTTGCTGGCGTGAGCCAAGAAAGATTTAATCGTACCCGCGCGCACTTGATAGAATCTGGTGTTGCTGAAGAACTTGCTGAAAAAGTTGCAACTAAGCAAGCGCTTATTTCTGCATTGGATATTGTCGATGCCACGTTCGAATATCAATTTGAATTAGAAGAAGTCGCAAGAACTTATTTCAAATTAAGCGAAGTATTAGAATTAGGCTGGTTTAGGGAACAGCTTTATGCTCAAAACGTTGACAATCAATGGGAAGCGTTAGCCCGAGAAGCTTGTCGCGATGATTTAGATTGGCAGCAAAAAGGTCTAACCATTGCAGTATTAAAGCAAGGCCAACGCAAACAAAGCATAACCGAACGCATTACTAATTGGTTGGATACTAATCAACATCTATTAGTTAGATGGCAAGCGATGTTAGCAAAATTAAAAAGCCAAACTTCACATAACTATGTTATGTTTACGGTTGGCTTGCGCGAATTGATGGATTTGACCCAATCTGCGCTGCAATCTGCTGGACAAGAAGATATTATGTTAGTAGCAAATCGAATTGATCCCAAATTTAGTGGGGTCACACCAAAACTTGAGTCTGCAGTAAAAATAAGTAAACTAAAAGATAAATCAGAGCTAATTGCAAACAATAAGCAAAAGAAAACGCAAAAAGCGAAAGAAAAATGAACAAATGACTTCCCCCTGATCATTTTTATGGAGCAATAAATGTTACTTGATCAAGAAAATCAATTTATTTCCTGTGAATTTCCTTATAAAGCTAATTTTATTGAGGTGTTGGGCTCTAAAATGCATTATGTTGATGAGGGCGAAGGTGATCCTATCGTTTTTCTTCATGGTATACCAACTTGGAGTTATCTGTGGCGCAATATTATTCCATTTTTGTCTAAATCTGCACGTTGTATCGCTCCGGACTTAATCGGTTTAGGCAAATCAGAAAAACCTAATATTGCCTATAGAATATTCGATCATATTCGTTATATTACTGAATTTATTGATAAGCTAGGATTAAAAAATATCACTTTCGTTGTTCATGGTTGGGGTTCAATTATTGGTTTTGAATATGCCCGGCAACATGAACAAAACATAAAAGGCTTAGCATTTTTAGAATCACATATTCGGCCAGTGACTGATTGGTCTATGGTCTCATTACCCGTACAAGAATTATCAACGGTTTTAAATACACCTGATGGTGGTTATGACGTTATCATGAATAGTAATTATTTTGTCAATAAAGTATTACCTAGCGGTGTGTTAAGAAAATTAACTGAAGAAGAATTACAACACTATCGTGAACCGTTTATGAAAACTGGCAGTTGTAAACCACTTTGGCAATACCTTAAAGATTTGCCTCTAGGTAATGGGCCTAACGATGTGGTCGAATTAATCGCAAATTATTCACAATGGCTACAATTAACCAATCTGCCGAAATTGATGCTTTATGCTGTGCCGGGTTTTATTACCACCATATCTACTGTTCAATGGGCGCGCGATCACTTATCTAAATTAATATTGGTTGATGTGGGTGATGCATTACATTATGCACAAGAAACTAAACCAGATGTGATTGGTGAGGAAATTAACAACTGGTATAAAAGTTTAAAATAAATTTCTAATAATTTTATAGAAATACTTGCAATTAATTGATTACCTAGCTACATTAATTAATGTTGGATTTTTAAATTTCAAAAAAAAGAAGGGAGGCTCCTATGAAAAGACGTTCAGCTTTAATTAGCTCTTTATTGGCCGCTTTTGTGGCTGTTGTTTTAACTGCTGGTTGTTATCACCATGGACCAACAGATAAATTCGGCAACCCAACTGGCCATCATTTATTCGGTGGTATGAAAAGGTAATGTTCATAAGAATAATTAGTTAATTTTTCTTAATGATGGAGATATTTGTTTCACAAATATCTCCATACATTTTTTAAACGATTACAACTATAATGAATTAACCATAATGAGCTCAATTACTCTCGTTATTCCTGCTTATAAGCCTAGTCCTTATCTAATAGAATTAGTACAACAATGTGCTGCCGAAGATTTAAATATTATCGTGGTCAATGATGGTTCTGGAGAAAAATATCAATCAATCTTCGATCAAATTGCCAAGCTAGAAATCACAATTCTCTACCATAAGGTGAATAAGGGTAAAGGTGAAGCTTTAAAAACAGCTTTTCGCTATTGGCAAAGTTATTTTAAACCTGAAGGTGATGGAGGAATTGTTACAGCAGATGCAGATGGTCAACATGAATTAGCCGATATAAAAAAAATAATCAACAAATTTAAGCAGAATCTAAACAATTTAACCATTGGCGTACGTCAATTTAATAAAAAAAATGTACCATTACGGAGTCGATTGGGTAATAATTTAACTCGATTTATTTTTCGTTACTTTTTAAAAATGCAGCTTTCAGATACGCAATCTGGTTTAAGAGGTATTCCTGTCAATTTAATCGAAGCTAGTTTAACCAGTAAAGCAGAACGATATGATTTTGAACTAGAGATGTTACTGTTGGCTAGAAGATTAGCGATAAAAATTGTTGAGTATCCAATTAAAACAGTTTATCTCGATGCCAATAAAGCTTCGCATTTTAATCCTATTGTTGATTCAGTCCGTGTCTATTTCGTATTTTTGCGTTTTGCCAGTATTTCTATTTTTTCTGCTGGTCTTGATTTTCTGGTATTCTTTTTACTATTCCATTTGTCTAAACAAATTTTTTTCGCTTTAGTGGTTGGAAGATTAATCTCTGGCTTTTGTAACTTTATGCTTAATAAGCAATTTGCTTTTAAGTTACGTCGTGGTTTTTATCAATCGATAATGAAATATATTATTTTAGCTGTTTGTTTACTCGCATTAGCTTATTTATTGATCAAGCTATTTTATACTTTAGGCTGGAATATTTACTACAGCAAAATATTTGCTGAAGCTTTGTTGTACTGTTTAAGCTTTTTAGCGCAAAAGTTTATTGTTTTTCGTCACAAAGATGATGAAAATGATAAAACAGATAATAAATCCGGTATAAATCAAC
>JBCDIY010000172.1:0-4053 GCA_038748435.1 Pseudomonadota bacterium
ACCATAAGTTTACTTTGAAAGCCCTATCCTACCACAAAATACATATACAGTGAATAAGGATACTCAGAAATAATTGATTTGCCTCTAATGCCATGATCCCCCATTCGCATATCGTTGGTTTAAGCAATTTAAAAACTTTTAATCTATAAATAGTATCCTCCTTGACAAAGATGAAATAGCACCAGACAATCTTTTCACGAAAGCTAAATTCAGTCTGATAATAAATTACGCAGCACTGATAATTGGAATTGTAGGAAGATTCAATTACGTCAAAAACTTTTCATTTAATGATTTAATACAAGGATTTTTTTATGAAACCAGAATCACAGCCTTCACTAAGGCAAGCTCAAACCGATAGTTCTTTTCAACCCCAACTTACACAACTAAAGCAAGACTATATTCGTCTGTTTTTTAATCGATTCCTAGATGCTATCTATGAGCGTTTAGCTGTTAATGCCCCGCGCATCTTTATCAGCTATGTTTGGAAAGATGCCAATGACCCTACGGAACAAGCCTTGCGTAATGAAACTCAAGTGCATGAATTAGCCAGTTTACTTAAACGCGCTGGCATTGATGTTGTTTTAGATTTAGAACATAATCAAATAGGCACATCTATTCAGGACTTCACACACGAAATTGCCAGTGTTGATTGCGTTATTTTAGCCTGCTCGCAAAGACTGATAACACGGTTTGAAAAAAAAGAAGGCGTTATTAGTCAGGAAATTCCACAAATTATTAGCCGCTTTGCGCAAGGCCAATCGGTTATGACACTTTATCAAGATGGAGATAGAGCCACTGTTGTTCCTGCCCCATTACAATCCGCTCAAACGATTGATGCTTGTCAGCCACGTCAAGTAGAAAAAATCACCTGGGATATTATACAAACTTTAATAAGCATGGAAATAAAACAAACTGAGCAGACCAAAGCGTTAATGCTTTGGTTGCGAGCTAATTACCGTGACTATGAAGCGGCCTTGAGGCAAATCGAACAACAATTTGAAACCTTCACGTCAGAACCTAACCCAAATGAATGGACTGCATTTGAAAAACGATATCAGACCGAATTAAAATTGCAAACGCATAACTATGCCAAAAGGCATATTGAGCATTGGCAGCCACCTGTTAAACCGATTAAAACGTTATTACGAGAGCATATTTTTTCTGTACTCGATACTGCATTTCACAGAGATGAGAAACTTGGTCATGCTTTAAATGTAACTATTTTGGGTGGCGAGACAGGCATCGGAAAAAAAACGGTACTACAACAATATTGGCATCAGCAGGCACCCCAAACACATCAAACCCACCGCTGGTCATTACGCGCTTGGTTTAATTCGCCTGATGAAACGACATTGCAGCAAAGTTATTTCCATTTTGGTCAAACCTTAGGAATTATTTCTGAAAACATAAGCTTAAATGCCAGTGTTGAATGTGTTAAGCAATGGTTAGCACGACATCCTGGTTGGTTGTGTATTTATACGGATGCAGGGCCTTGGGTCAAAAATTATTGGCCAAGTTTAGGTGGTGATATTATTGTGACCAGCAGCCATCCGGATTGGCAACACGATATCTATGACTATTACACTGTTGGTGGTTTGACTGCTAGCGAAAGTGAACGATGGTTATCAGAACAAATAGGTATGACATCGAATCAGTATAAAGACTTAGCGGCAGCATTAAACTATCATCCCGCACGTTTACAAGCAGCCATTGATTATTGTCGACGCTTTAAACTTAAGCCAGAAACCTATTTAACACGCTATCTAGCTGGTGAGATTAAGGCGGAAATAGCTATCAACCTTAAACAAACCGTTTCAACTTCACTCGATTCAAGTCAGAGTCAGACAGTTTTGCATTTAAGCCAGAGTCAAGGACGTGAACATCTAGACGACTCTAATGAAACACAATTTTTTGATGAAACGACGGCTCGCCAACTTTGGCAACGTGAAGCATTAGATAGAAGTTTACAATTAATAGCACACGCATTAGATTACCAAGCACCACGTTGTGCGCTACTAACAGCTAGCGAGACTGATGTGGATGAAGCAATTCGCACAGCTAGCAGTAATTTAATTGCAGATTTAAAATTAGCGGGTTTAATGGTAGAACGTATAGACTTAAGTCAAACCATGCCACCTACCACAGCGGATTGGTGGTTATACTTAAATAGTGACTCCTTATGGCAATGCTACCAGCAACAAAATGATTTTCAACAAGCATTGCATAAAAGATTAAGCCAAAAGCAAGAGACACAATATCAACGCAATGTACTGGCAATACAATTATTGACTGAAGCAACGCCTCTGCCTAGCTTACTTAATGATGTGGTATATGCCGATTTACGTCATAGTTATGCCAATGCGCTCCTTAACTTAATTGCTGGTATTTATCGTAGTGGGCAACACAAACAACGACAAGATATTTTTTACCAGGCAAAAACATTGTGCCAACGTATGTTAGAAAATGAAGAAAAAGATGAACTTATATTAATTCAAAAGCAACCAGACTATGCAAAACGTTTGCAAGCCCAGCAACACAAACGGCGTCAACCTCCATCTAATCATAAAACCTTTAATTTACCCGCAGAGAATCCTGAATTCGTGGGTCGAAAAGCATTATTAAACACATTACAGCGAACGTTAAAAGAAAATCAACGATTAGCGATTACCGCGGTACAAGGTATGGGTGGTGTTGGGAAAAGCCAATTGGCTTTACACTACGCGCATCATCATCCACAGAAAGATTATCATTTAGTGGCCTGGCTATTAGCAGAAACAGAGTCTACCTTTTTTAGAGATTGCTTAAAATTAGGAGTTTATCTGCAATTATTTAATAGTACCACAGACCAAGCAACGACAAAGGTTCAATTGGTAAAGCGTTATCTAGAAAACCATCCAGGTTGGTTGGTTGTGATTGATAATGCTGATGAGGCCAAATGGTTAGAAAATTATTTACCCACACAAGGTGGTGATATCATCATCACCTCAAGACAACCGGATTGGTTTTTTGCTAAGACACTTGATGTAAATCTTATGGATGAAGCTGATGCGGTCACATTGTTAAGCAATAGCAGTCAACGCTTACAGCCAGAAGACAAAGTAACTTTTAAATTGTTAGCTAAAACATTAGGATATTTACCTTTGGCGTTGTCACTCGCGGGTGATTATTTGTGTCAACATCCAGAAATCACGACGCAGGTCTACTTAGACAAATTTTCATCCCAACTGAAATACGATGATGCAGAGGATTCATCAAAGAATCTACATCGGATTTTATTACACACGTGGGAAATTAGTATGCAATCAGTTCGAAAAATTGCACCCGATGCTGAACACTTATTGTTGGCCTGTGCCTTATTGGCTCCTGATCGCATGCCAACAGATTATCTACTTACTTGCATGGAATGCTTAATTAATTCGGATATGGGTAAGGCTGATGCTTCGCTTCCAAGAACAGCAGTTAATGCGCGTCTAACAACAACCGCAATTGGGCGAAAATTAAGCCTAGGCCAACTAGAACATTGGCTATGGATTTTAGTAAATTATTCATTAATTCAAATTCAGGCTGAAGGCATGATTGGGATGCATCGACTGGTTCAACTTATATTACGACAAACACTTAATTCAGAAACCTTACGTTACTACTTAGGTCAATTGATAATTACAATGAATAAAGATCAATTCATTAGTCGAAATCTAGCTGATCAAGAAGTACGCACAAAACTATTGTTACCTCATCGTGAAACATTATGGAAACATAGTGATGGTATTTCATTTTCTTCTGCGTTTCAAGGCGGATTCCTAGCTGATTTAGGTGTTGGCCTTGGTAATTATTATTTTTCAAATCAATCTGATCCAAAAAAAGCAATGCAATTTTATAAAACAAGTTTAGATTTTAAAACTATACATTTTGGATCCGATCATTTAGTACTAGTTCATATTTTAATAAATTTAGGAAATACTTATGGTAAATATAGTGACAGAGAAAAGCAAAAACGATTACAATTACATGCCTTAGATATCTTAGAAAAACGTTTCGGTCCTAATCATTGGC
>JBCDIY010000173.1:0-4047 GCA_038748435.1 Pseudomonadota bacterium
GCATCTTTAATGATTTAGAGTTTTTTAATGAGATATTTTTTGGGAGTAAAAATTAAATATGAATTTACATGAATATCAATCAAAACAACTTATCGCTGGATTTGGTTTGCCAGTGCCTCAAGGTGAAGTCGCTTGGAATGCAGATGATGCGATTAGCGTATTAGATCAACTCGCTACTAAAGCTTGTGTTGTCAAAGCTCAAGTACATGCGGGTGGACGTGGTAAAGCCGGTGGCGTAAAAATTGTAAATAATAAAGATGAATTGTCCCAAGCCGTGCAGAATATGATCGGTACGAATTTAGTGACTTATCAAACTGATGCCAATGGCCAACCAGTGAATTGCGTGCTTATCGAAGAAACCTGCGACATTGCTAAAGAATTATATTTGGGAGCGGTGATTGATCGTAGTCAACAGCGCTTAGTGATTATGGCCTCAACAGAAGGTGGGGTAGAAATTGAAAAAGTTGCCGAAGAAACGCCAGAAAAAATTCATAAACTCACCGTACATCCGTTGGTTGGAGTGCTACCTTTTCAAGCACGGGAAATTGCTTTTAAACTAGGTTTAGTAGATAACCAAATTAAACAATTCTCTAAGATCATGTTAGGTTTGGGTAAATTATTCATGGAATCGGATTTAAGCCTCATAGAAATCAATCCATTGGTCATTACAAAATCTGGTGACTTATTATGTTTAGATGCAAAAATTAATATCGATGATAATGCATTATATCGCCAGAGTAAGTTACGTGGTATGCGTGATACGACGCAAGAAGACGAACGCGAAAATCGTGCGCATGATTGGAACTTAAATTACATCGCGCTAGATGGCGATATCGGTTGTATGGTTAACGGTGCTGGGCTCGCTATGGCAACCATGGATTTGATTAAATTACATGGCGGTAATCCAGCGAATTTCCTCGATGTTGGTGGGGGTGCTACCAAAGAACGTGTGACAGAAGCATTTAAAATTATTTTGTCAGACAGTAATGTCAAAGGTATTCTGGTGAATATTTTCGGTGGTATCGTACGTTGTGATTTAATTGCTGATGGTATTATAGAGGCAGTGAAAGAAGTCGATGTAAATGTTCCTGTCGTCGTGCGTTTAGAGGGTAATAATGCCGATGTAGGTGCAAAAAAATTATCCGATAGTGGTATGAACATCATTGCTGCACAAGGCTTGGCAAACGCAGCAGAAAAAATAGTTAAAGCAGTAAGAGGCGAATAATGAGTGTATTAATTAACAAAGAAACTAAAGTCATCTGTCAAGGATTTACTGGCAATCAAGGCACCATGCATTGCACACAATGTATCGATTACGGCACTAAAATTGTCGGTGGTGTTACGCCAGGTAAAGGTGGACAGACGCATCTGGATTTACCGGTATTTAACACGGTTAAAGAAGCAGTAGATGAAACCAATGCTACGGCAAGTGTTATTTTTGTTCCTGCACCATTTTGCCAAGACTCGATAATTGAAGCAGCAGACGCAGGTATTGAATTAATCATCTGTATTACTGAGGGTATTCCCACTTTAGATATGTTAAAAGTGAAAACTTATTTGGATAAAAATACCAATGCGCGTTTAATTGGTCCAAATTGTCCTGGAGTGATCACGCCGGATGAAGCCAAAATTGGTATTATGCCAGGTTATATTCATAAACGCGGCAAAATTGGTATTGTCTCACGTTCCGGTACATTGACTTATGAAGCGGTGAAACAGACGACTGATAACGGTCTAGGTCAAACTACATGCGTTGGGATTGGTGGTGATCCGATTCCGGGTACCAGCTTTATCGATGTCTTAGCGATGTTCCAGGATGATGCAGAAACCGAAGCAATTATTATGGTGGGTGAAATCGGTGGTACTGCAGAAGAAGAAGCTGCGGAATTCATTCAATCGAATGTCACTAAACCTGTGGTATCTTATATTGCTGGTGTCACTGCACCTCCAGGCAAACGTATGGGGCATGCGGGTGCGATTATTTCCGGTGGTAAAGGTACTGCTGCGGAGAAATTTAAAGCGCTGGAAGCAGCAGGCGTACGTACAGTAAAATCCCCAGCGGAAATTGGCAAAACTGTCGCCGAAGTGCTGTAAGAATTTTTATGCCAAATGTAGGTTGGGTTGAGCGATAGCGAAGCCCAACAAACTGTTATTCCGCGTAGGTGGCATTGTTGTATAAATTGGATTTATTGTTGTGTCAGTCAATTATTTTGGGTTTGAATGTTTTTGGTGCAACAATCTACATTCCTTCCTTTTGAAAAAGGCGTTGTTGTATAAATAGGATCTGTCATCCCCGCGCAAGCGGGGATCCAGGAGAATCTAAGAAATAGTCAGTTATTTCGTACAATCCATCCTTGGCGCAGCACTGGATTCCGGAATTTTTGCATGTCCCTATGCAAAAATTCCGGAATAACAGGTTTTTTTTGAATTACAGAATAACACTTTTTAAAAAAGCACTCTAGCCGAGATAAGCGTAGCGGAATCTTGGGGAATTTAAAATTAAATTAGCTGTCCCGAGGTTTCGCTGCGCTCCACCTCGGCTACATCTTGCTTTTTTGCGCCGTCTATTTAAGCTAAATTTGCTGTTTTAAGTGCGACAATCTTTTAAAAAGGCGTTGTTGCGTAAATCATTACAAAGCCGTCCCCCTCTTTTTTCAAAAGAGGGGTTAGGGGAGATTTGTCAATCAACAGCAAGCGTAGCCAGTGTTTTAACACTGGGTAGTTCATAAAAAAACAATGATCCAGTGATTCCGCTACGCTCAACCACTGGTTACCTCCTACCTCGCTGTTGCCCAGCGTAAGCAAAACATCGGATTATTTGGTCATCTTAAAAAATCTTGTGGTTTTGCTACATTTACACCAGTATTTTCTTCACTACCACTTTCATTTTCATCAGAGAATGCAAATGTATCTGGTGCTGTAGATAATTTTTGTCTTACAGCTAATCCACTTGTAGGTTTGATTTTAGTTTGATAGCTGCCAAATACCGAGTAAGCAAGATTAAAACGTTCTTCTTGAGTTTTACCCAGCCGAGAGAAATCTACAAAACTCAATATTTTTGCTAACATTTCAATTGGCAACACGGCTAAAGCAGAGGAATTAGAATGACTAGATTTTGCTTGTGCAAAGATAAGGCATAGAACGGTTATTTTACTTTTTACTAATCTATCCATCAGTTCAGTTTTGTATTTATCTTTATCCTTAGGTTTATTTAAAATAATAGAATTTAATAACTGCATAATACTTAATGTTATATTTATGTTAAAATTAGGTGTGGTAGCTAAGATAAATTCCCTATTAGTTTTAGTTAAAGTAAATGCTAATTCAATATTAAAATTAGTCCTATCGTCATTCAGCAAATATTTGTAGTCAGTATCATCTAAATTTTCATTTTCTATTTTTTCTGTAAGCCGAGAGAGTTGTTCTTCAATGTTTTTAATCATTAGTTGTTGTTTAGCTGATGATAATGCGTCCAAAAAATTTTTTGTGTATTTTTTTAATATTTGGTTTTTAATTTCATTTTCAATTTCATCATCAAAATTAAAATTAACAATTAAATCTCGAATAAATTGTTCTTGAGGATTTAGAGTATCGGCCGAGATACCAAACGCAATAAGGTAGATTGCGGACTTTAGATCAAGAATTAATTTCCCAGCAATAAAGGCTTGTGCTAGTTTTTTATAGCGGCTCACAATATGCGGATTCTGCTGAAGAAAAGTTTGAGGTAATTTAATTTTATTTATTGAACTAGTAATTAAATGCTCGCTTGCTTGCGAATTCAATGTCTCATGTGAAAGTTTGGCAAGCACAAAAAGTTGATAAAATTCTTCAGGAGTTAAGGTATTTTTAGTGCTTAATGTTTCCAGACGAGCATTAACATTAGAACTATTTTGGCTAGGCATGGGTCATATCCTATTTAATTAGAAATAGATAATTTCTTACCTAAATAGGCTATTTCACTTTTTAGATACTATTATTAATTTTATATATAAAAACAACACAATTAAGGCATTAACTGATAATATTTTATTTATATTATATCTTTAA
>JBCDIY010000174.1:0-4032 GCA_038748435.1 Pseudomonadota bacterium
GGATCGTTCCTGCTAATGGTGCTTTGACTAATTGTGTTTGTTGTCTGGCAATGCGCACGTTGATCTTTGTTAACTCCACTTGAGCGTTAGCGATTTCATTCTGATATTTTATATGTTCGAATTGCGCTTGTTCAAATCGCCGTCTTGAACTAATCCCTTCTTGAAATAATTTTTTTTGGCGTTTGACATTAATTAATGCAGTTTCACTAGCCTGATTAGCGGCATTTAAGCGCAATTCCACCGCTTGTTTTTCCATTTCTAAACGTTTGAGTAAGTCTGGGTCATTATCCAACAATTCAACAATCGGCTCTCCCACTTTGACATAGCTGCCATCGTGCACATACCATTTACCTAAACGTCCATCGATGGGTGCACTAATGTTTTGTTGACGTTCATTGGGTGAAAGGGCAACCACTTTGCCAAAACCTTCCGCAGTTTGTTGCCACGGGATCAATGCTAGAGCGATAATACATAACACAAATAAAAGCATAAGAATTTGTGCCAAGCGTTTTATGCGTGGATGCGGCGAGAGTAGGTTGACGGATTTTAAGTGATTAAATTCTTTCATAAAATAATATGTTGATCAAAATAATTGGCGATAGCTTGACGCCGTGTCGTAATTATCAGGGTACTAGGATGATCTTTTAAATAGGGTAAAAATAATTGTAAGTCCACTTCGGGGAGATTATCCAAAGCACCGTCGATTATAAATAATTTTGGCTGCGTTAGAATCGCTCGAATGAACATTAATTTTTTTAATTCGATGCTTGACATAGTCATTTGACTGCCGGAAATAAAAGTATCTAAACCTTCGGGCAGAGCCTCAATAGTGTTAGCAACATTGAATTGTCTTAATAGACCATGAATCATATCTAGGCTAATATCTGTACGTTGTAGCAGCAGATTTTCAAGAATACTTGCAGAGAATAATTCAATCCGTCTTACTAAGGCAGCGTGTTGACGTAGATACAGTAGATTATATTGTTGAATGGGTAACTCATTGACTTTAATCACGCCAGCTTGAGCTTGGCGAAATCCTAAAACTAAATCGACGATCAAACTTTTACCCGTGCCTTTATTGCCAAGTATGGCTAATGATTTACCGGCGGGGACAGCAAAACTGAGATCGTCAAACACTTGCTGATTTTTTTCAGTTGCAAATTTAATACCAGTGACTTCTATTTTTGGTGCACCGGTGAGTTGATGGATGGAATTTGCTAAATATTTTTTTGGTACGACCTCTTGCGTAGTTTCACAAGGAATATGCGTTAAACTAGCCAATTTATAACAAGAAGCTAGCAAATCATATAGATCTTCTAAATAAAAACTAAAGCGAACGAAACCGTACAATAAGGCATTGACAATTAATTCCGACGCCACTAATTCACCTAAAGAGAGTTGTTCACGGATGACTAAATAACCACCAATGCCTAGTAAAGCCGCATTAGCAAGGACATAAATGATATTCACACCAAAAATATGTTTTAAAATACTGGCGAAATGTTTTTTTCTGGCAATCAGGTAATCAGCAATTTTTTCATCGGCAACATCCAAGGCATAATCAGCATGGGACTGCATTTTAAATAAAAAGATATTGTGAACGATTTCTTCTAGCCAGGCAGCAAAGGTATGCTTGGCTTCGCATTCAGCAATCGCGTATTTTAAGGCTTTTTTCCACGGTAGCCATAAAGCCAAGGCTAATGCGAAAATTAACAAAATATCAAAAGCGAGTAATAGTGGGTGATAAAAAGCAATTAACAACATACTAAACAGTGTTAATAAGCAAATTTCTATGCCAGTGACTAAAAGGACTGCTAAGGCTTTTTGGATGGTTTGCACTTCAAAGAAACGGTTGACCAGCTCCGAAACACGATGCTTATCAAAATTAGCGATGGAAATTTTCGGCAATAAGTTAGCCAGTTTAAGGCCAATCTCGGTGAATAGCCGTTGTTGTATAGTTTCGACCACAATGGCTTGGGCAACACGCATACCAGCCATGATCGTAAGCACCACAAATACAATAATGGTTAATATGACAACGGGTTGGTATACGGTTCCAAATGAAACCACATTGACTAAAGATTGCGCGGCAATCGGCACAACCAAAGATAGCAAGGCAATGCTCATCGCATAGATGAATACCACCCAAAAGGTATCTCGACTAAAATTTATTATTGCTTTGGCATGTTGATAGATTGTCACTGAACTGATGACCTCATTAGTATATTTTTATCATAGGGCTTAGCAAATATGCTCGGCGTTGTAAAAAAATAATTCAAACAATGCCTAATTGTACAAAAAAAAGTCGATAAACTCAAAAAAATTCACCCAATCCAACTTGCTGAGAATACCGGTAATCTGACTTTGAAGTCAACTTTATTCAAGTTTCATGAATCTCCCGAAATATGAATCTCATCTGCGATAAAGCTTATGTCTTTCGGTCTAAGGCGGATAAGGCTTTGGTTATTAATAATGTAAATGGCTGTTTTTGAGATAATTTTTAATTTGCCTTCTATCATTTGTATAAAGTGTCCTGTTTTGACGGTTTCTATCATTTGTTCCTTTACGTTAATTTGATGTTGTCGCTGACTTTGACATGTGAGTTTAGCGTTACTGTATAAATCTACCGTGGCCGATTTTGCGGCATCATTAAATTTTAAGTAATGTCCACTGCTATTTGGATGAGTTAAGTGCTTGTTTAAACATCTGGACTTCCAGCCTGATTGCATAGCCGGTTGGTTATTATTAAATGGTAATTTGGCAGTAGGTTTTGCAAGCATTTGCAAAATGGTTGGCTGATTAGGATCGCCGGCAGTGAAACTGACTAACACTTGTACGCCTTTGCTAGGCAATGCTTGTATTCCACGTGGATTGCCAGCCAATAAAGTCACCCATGCACAGTGATATGCCTGTGGCAGGTTGTCATTCCAATGAAAGCGAATTTTATAAACATGGGTATGCTTGTTTGTTGCCTTGAGGTCCATCACTGTCGCTATTTCTACATTGCTAATGTGTGGTTTATATGTCGCAATGCTTTTAAACCGAGGTTTCGTCTTAGGAATCATTTCTTTAAGTACTTTATTTTGATGATGATAAAAACAAGTATGAGGCTTGAAACGAATTTGTGATGGCAAAGCTAAAAAATAGTTTTGATAATATTGAACTAACGTTTTTTGTTTTTGTGGCAAGGCATTGGAATAATCTTTAGCAATATGAGCAATGGCATGAATGTAGTATTTGTTTTTTTCTCTTGCGTCAGTCGTCTTCGCCCAGGTAAATTCACTACCTGGTTGCCAGAGTGTTTGTTGGCTCCTAGCAGAAAAAAATATTTTCGGTTGGATTTGTTCATCGATATGCGTTTGCCAATCAGTAATTTGTGGAACTGTGAGTTCAGGAGTATAAGTATTTTGGTTTGAAATAGCATTTTGATTTAGATGGTGGTTATGATTAAGTTTACAAAATATTTTTGGTTTGAGGGCATCGGTTAAAATCAATGTATGAGTCGTACTTGAATGAACAAAAAAATAATAAATACCTGCATCGAATAAGAGTCGTTGGATAAAATTTAAATAAGACTCTTTATATTGAATACAGATATTTAATTTCGCATAAGCGTTGTTAAGTTGCAAACGATAATTGTAATAATTTTTTTTGGCAAACAAATTACAGATAATCTCAGGGACGCTAAGTGGTTTAGCTAAAATATGATTTTGGCTTAGTTTTTTCTCTTCGAGGAAGGTTAGCCATGGTGTCATGATAATCTCATATTCTGCATAACCTGAAGTATCTACACAAATTTCTGTAAGGCGATAAATATGCCCATGATAGTATTTTGCATGATTGCTTACACATGCTAACCGTATGCTGATACGACGTTTAAGCAGTGTATCCAGAGGTTGTGAAAATTTTTTTGCTAATACTCTTAACTGAAAAAAGTAAGGGTATGCTAAATAATCCTCACCATAAATTTCAAGTAACAATAATTTGCTGGTCACGTTTGCAATGGCCACTGAGAGTATTCTGTTTCGGTAA
>JBCDIY010000175.1:0-4028 GCA_038748435.1 Pseudomonadota bacterium
ATATAGGTATTTGATAGTGGTTTGTTAGCGATTTAAGTGATTGATTGGGTGGGGGTGTCTAGGGTAGTATGAGTCTACAATTAATTTTTTGTCATTTCAAAATTCAAGCCAAAAATGGCCCGGTATAGCGCTTCGCTGTACACCGGTTAAGAATTATTTGCCATATACAACATGGAACTGAAAAAACATGAAACAACAATTGGTCAAACAACAAAATTTATTACAACAAACTTTGCAAGCTATCCTTGATGAGGCTAAAAAACTCGGTGCGTCGGCTGCAGAAGTCTCTGCTAGTTTAGGCGAAGGTTTCACCACCAATGTACGTAAAAGTGAGGTCGATACTTTAGAATATTTAAGAGATAAAAATGTTGCCATTGCAGTTTATTTTGATCAAGCCAAAGGCGTAGCCAGTACCACAGATATCAGTGAATCTGCTTGGCAAGAAACATTGGCCGCTGCTTGTCGAATTGCGAAATACACTCAGGCCGATCCGTGTCACGGCTTGGCCGATAAAGCCAGATTAGCGACTAATTATCCCGATTTAGATTTATATCATCCTTGGAATATTGAGCCAACGCAAGCTATTGAACTCGCAAAAGCTTGTGAAGCGTATGCGCTTAACTATGATAAGCGTATTAATAATTCTGAAGGTGCGAGTATTTCTACTTATGAAAATTTTTACGCTTATGCAAATAGCCACGGCTTTATCGGTTACGTGCCGACGACACGACATTCGATAAGTTGCACGGTTGTGGCGCAAGCCAACCAAGATATGCAGCGTGATTATTATTATTCAACCTCACGTTTAGCAAATCAATTGGAAAACGGTGAAGAAATCGCAACAATCGCTGCACAAAAAACTTTGGCGCGCTTACAACCACGTCGGGTTAAAACTTGTGAGGTGCCGGTATTGTTTTCCAATGAATTATCGCGCGGATTATTAGGAACGTTTGTTGCTGCGATTAGTGGCGGCAATATTTATCGTAAATCGAGTTTTCTGTGCGATAAACTAGAGCAACAAATTTTCGCTAAAGATTTTTCTATTTACGAAGAACCATTACTAAAACAAGCGCTAGGCAGTTCACCTTTTGATGGTGAAGGTGTTGCGACGCAAAAACAATTTTTTTTACAGCAGGGTATTTTAAAACAATATGTGTTAGGGAGTTATTCTGCGCGTAAACTTGGTATGCAAACTACTGGTAATGCCGGTGGGATTCATAATTTACAAATCACTTCGACCCAAGAAAGTCTGTCCGAGTTATTTAAAAAAATGCATAACGGATTATATGTCACTGAACTAATGGGGCAAGGGATACGTTTGATTACTGGGGATTATTCACGTGGTGCTGCTGGGTTTTGGATAGAAAATGGCGAAATCGCTTACCCGGTAGCAGAAATTACCATAGCCGGTAACTTAGCGGATATGTATAAAAATATTCTCGCTGTCGGTGGTGATATTGACAAACGCGGTTCAATTCAAACCGGCCCGATACTTATTGAAAAAATGACAGTAGCAGGGGAATAGTCGAAATTAACTAGAGCTACCTTTACTCAACCATTTTTCCAAGAAGTGAATATTCATTCCACCTTGGCGGAAAAGGCCTTCGCGCAAAATGGCTTGATGTAAAGGAATATTGGTTTTAATGCCTTCGATATGCGTTTCTTCTAATGCCGTACGCATTTTGGCGATGGCAGAACGTCGATTAGCACCATAAGTAATTATCTTACCGATCATAGAGTCATAGTAGGGCGGGACTTTATAGCCACTGTAAACGTGAGTATCAACCCGTACCCCAGGACCACCAGGAGCATGAAACATATTGATTGTACCAGGTGAAGGCATGAAATTCTCAGGATTTTCTGCATTGATGCGGCATTCGAGTGCGTGACCTTTAATTTGAATATCTTCTTGGCGATAATTTAATTTTTCACCCGCGGCAATATGAAATTGCTCTTTAACAATATCGACACCAGTGATTAATTCGGTTACTGGATGTTCGACTTGTACCCGTGTATTCATCTCCATGAAATAGAAATTACCATCTTCATAGAGAAATTCAAATGTGCCGGCACCACGATAACCCATTTCACGGCAAACTTTGGCGCACAGATTGCCGATTTCATTACGTTCTTGTTCGGTCAATCCAGGTGCGGGAGCTTCTTCAATCACTTTTTGATGGCGGCGTTGGATCGAGCAATCACGTTCTCCCAAATGAATGGCATTACCGTGATGATCACATAAAACTTGTATTTCAATATGCCGTGGGTTAACAAGATATTTTTCCATATAAACGACGTCATTACTAAAGTTGGTTTTGGCTTCTTGTTTAGCCATATTAACAGCATTGAATAAGGCTGCTTCACTATGAACAACGCGCATGCCTTTGCCACCACCACCGCCAGCAGCTTTAATAATAACCGGGTAGCCAATTTCTCGGGCTAATTTTACATTTGCTTCATCGCTTTTTGTCAACGCGCCTTTAGAACCAGGAACACATGGGATGCCTGCTTTAATCATGGCTTTTTTAGCAGAGACTTTATCACCCATCAAACGAATTGAGTCGGGTTTTGGGCCAACAAAGATAAACCCACTTTCTTCAACCCGTTCCGCAAAATCAGCATTTTCTGCAAGAAAGCCATAACCAGGATGGATGGCAACCGCATCAGTAATTTCTGCCGCACTAATAATGGCAGGAATATTTAAATAACTATCTGTTGCAGGTGCATTGCCAATACAAACGCTTTCATCGGCTAATTTGACATGCATCAAATCTCTATCTGCAGTGGAATGGACAGCAACGGTTTTAATATTTAATTCGCGACATGCGCGTAGAATTCTTAAGGCGATTTCACCACGATTGGCAATTACAACTTTGTCGAGCATAGTTAATTCCTTGGCGGGGAGTTGTTATTCAATAATAAAAAGTGCTTCGTCAAATTCCACTGGTTGACCATTTTCAACCAAGCGTTCAACGAGAGTACCTGACTTATCTGCTTCGATTTGATTAAACATCTTCATCGCTTCGATAACACACAGTACATCACCTTCTTTCACTTTCTGGCCTATTTCAACAAAATCCGCAGCACCAGGTGAGGCTGCTAAATAAACCGTACCCACCATAGGAGATTTTACCATATGTCCAGTGACATTTTTTTTGGTTTCTTCAACCGCTTCTGCTGGTGTTGCAGCAGCAGCTGGCGCTGCTTGTGGTTGTGGTCCTGGCAATGGTTGTGGCGGTTGTATTGGTATAAGATGGGTTTGTTCAGTTGCTCCTGCAATCTGGCTATGGCGACTGATGCGAACCGACTCTTCACCTTCATTTATTTCAATTTCGGCGACACCGGTTTCTTTAATCAATTCAATTAATTTTTTTATCTTGCGGATATCCATAAAAATTATTCTCCACGTTCAACAGTTTTGAAAAAATGATCGGCGGCATTTAAAGCTAAAACATAGCTCTGCGAGCCAAATCCAGTAATGATGCCTAAAGCTTTATCAGACAAATAAGAGTATTGCCGAAATTCCTCGCGCGCATAGATATTACTTAAATGAATTTCTATAAATGGAATTTCAACAGCTAATAAGGCATCGCGTATCGCAATGCTTGTATGGGTAAATGCTGCAGGGTTTATTAAAATTAGTTCGATGCTTTCGGTTTTGGCTGCATGGATACAATTAATAATTTCATGTTCTGCATTGGATTGAAAAGGCTTTAATATATGTCCTAACTTTTGTGCGAGAATTTCTAATTGAGCATTTATCTCATTTAAGGTTTTTGTACCATAATTATGTTTTTCTCTTTGACCGAGCAAATTTAGATTGGGGCCATTAATTAACAAAATGTTAGCCATGCTTGTACCTTTTTACGATTTAACGCAGGTTCAATATCTGTTTGCAGACTAGTGAACTAGCGGAACTTAAGTAATCATATACTAAATTAACACAAATGGCTAGAAAAATTAAAATTAGCCGAAGATACATACATTTTCTCTGCAGGATCTTAGCAAATATCTGACTAATAAATTTA
>JBCDIY010000176.1:0-3958 GCA_038748435.1 Pseudomonadota bacterium
ATGGCGGAGAGAGAGGGATTGACGCGCTGCCATCCTTGGCATCGCGCCCGGTGGGCGCCTTCGCTACGCTACGGCGTCCAAAAATATCATCGTGATATTTTTGTCGAACCCTAGCGAGGCTTCTCATCCCACATCTTCCGCAAACTAAAAAACCCCCACAAAGTGGGGGTTTTTTAGTTTGGCGGAGAGAGAGGGATTCGAACCCTCGGTACGGGGTTACCGTACACACGCTTTCCAGGCGTGCTCCTTCGACCGCTCGGACATCTCTCCGAAATTGTTTAGCTAGATGTATCATCAAAAAACGCTGATTAATACAAATGTGCTAATGATTTTTTATAGAAACGATTACTCCGAAAACATTGAACTGACGGATTTTTGTTGCATAATCCGCATAATCGCTTCAGCTAAAATTGAACTTAGTGTTAAGGTCTTTATTTTTTCACATTGGCTTGCGTTTTCTTTTAGTGGGATCGTATCAGTGACGACGACTTCATCTAAAGCAGATTTTTTAATGTTATCAATCGCATGGCCAGAAAACACTGGATGAGTAATATAAGCGCGAACCGAATTTGCACCGTGCTCTTTAAGCGCGAGCGCAGCTTGGCATAAGGTGCCAGCAGTATCGACGATATCATCAATAATGACACAGTCGCGACCAGCAACATCACCAATAATATGCATGACTTGAGTCGTATTCGGTTTGGGGCGGCGTTTATCGATAATTGCCAAGTCACTATCATCTAAGCGTTTGGCAATGGCCCTAGCACGCATGACGCCACCAATATCAGGTGACACGATCAAGGTATTAGCTGTCGCACGTTTTTGTAAGTCATCTAAGATAATCGGTGTTGCGTAAACATTATCTACCGGTATCGTAAAGAAACCTTGAATTTGATCCGCATGTAAGTCGACAGTGATCACCCGAGTAATACCTACAACTGCCATCATGTCAGCAATGACTTTCGCGCTAATCGGTACCCTAGCTGAGCGAACGCGTCTATCCTGTCTAGCATAGCCATAATAAGGAACAAAAGCAGTCACTTTAGAAGCTGAAGAACGGCGAAATGCATCGGCCATTAATAACAGTTCCATTAGATTATCGTTAGTAGGAGAGCATAGCGATTGCATGATGAAAATATGCTTGCCGCGCACATTTTCTAGAATTTCTATCATGGTCTCGCCATCACTAAATTTACCTACAACGGCCTTGCCGAGCGGGCAATCTAGATTTTCTGCAATGGAAGCGGCTAATTGCGGATTAGAACTACCGCTAAAAAGCATCATTTCAGCCACGTTAGACTCCAAGTTATTTGGTTGGCTGGGGTGCTAGGATTCGAACCTAGGAATGCGGAGATCAAAACCCCGTGCCTTACCGCTTGGCTACACCCCAATGCGTTCATCATATTGAAGTCATATTTTGCATTCTCAACTCTAATATGTCAATGCTAAAATGATGAAAAATTGTCATATAATGCTAATTATAGTTGCCAGCGAGTAATAATCAGGCGTAATTTCAACTTGCCATAATTTAGGAAGATTCTTGTTGGTAAGGAATATTCGCCAAATTTTGCATAACTTAAATAACTAATTTTCCAGCCTTGTTGGCGTAAACTAGCTAAGTCGCCATTTTTGTCATATTGTTTGTTGGCAGGTATATTAGGTGCAGGGATGCCTCTAATCCAATAAAATAAATTAGCGACCGGAATACGCCAGCCTAATTGCTGTTCTAACAAATTTTCAGCAGATTTAGCCGAAAAACTTTTGCCTTGAGCATTAACTAGAGTGACCCGATTTCTCGAGCCGGATAATCTAACTGCACCAGTTCCCAAAGGTGCGATAAATTGCATGGTATAATCACTTCTTTGTTGGCGCCAGTAGACGCTAGCATTTTGGCTTTGAGTTGGGGTAATGATGGCGATTCGCCCATTAATTGTCCAATGGGATAGGTTATTTGGTTTTTTTGCCTTGGCTAATTCAGCATTGTACACTCCAGTTGCAGTGCCTGGTGCAGAAGGTTCAAATAAAGTACAACTGGACAGAAAGCTAAAGATTACTAAACTGAAAAGAATTTTTATTGGTTGCATTATTCATCCTTGTTGATTTTTTTCTATATTAACGAGATTTGAATATTTTCCGCAAGTGCTGTGACTTATGTTGTCATAACTAAATTTTTAATTTAGGATAAAACCCAAAATGTTTATGATATAGGAAGTGTTTCAAATGCAAAACAAATTAAATCCGCATAAAAGAAAAGGGATTATTTTAGCTGGTGGCCTAGGATCTAGACTTTATCCAATTACGCTTGCAGTGAGTAAGCAACTGTTACCGGTTTATGACAAACCTATGATCTACTATCCGTTAACGGTCATGATGTTGGCAGGTATTACTGACATATTAATTATAACCACGCCAAGAGATATAGAACAATTTAAAAATTTACTTGGAGATGGATCGCAATGGGGAATTAAATTTACTTATATTGTGCAAACTGAGCCTAAAGGCCTTGCTGATGCTTTTATCCTTGGCGAAGAATTTATTAATGGACATTCGGTATCTTTAGTTTTAGGAGATAATATCTTTTTTTCACATAATTTGCGAGAAAAAGTGGTAAAAGCAAATGCTGATTTGTATGGAGCAACGGTGTTTGCCTATCCGGTAGAGAATCCTCAGGATTACGGTGTAGTTACTTTCGATGACAATGGTATAGCGGTTTCAATAGAGGAGAAACCAGAAAAACCACGCTCTAATTATGCGGTTACCGGACTTTATTTTTATGATGATAGAGTGGTGGAGTTTGCCAAAAAAGTAAAACCTTCTTGGCGTGGCGAGTTGGAAATTTCTACAATTAACCAATTTTATTTAGATGAATCAGCTTTGCATGTCGTACATATGGGCAGAGGTTCAACGTGGCTTGATAGTGGGACCCATGATTCTATTTTAGCTGCCAGTCAATATATCGAAACCATTGAAAAACGCCAAGGGTTAAAAATTGCTTGTCCAGAAGAAGTTGCTTATCGTTATGGCCATATTGATAAATCCCAGTTGGCGCGTTTGGCAGCACAAAATCCAAAGACTACATATGGTAGATATTTGCAAAAACTTGTTAATGAAGATTTACCCTATTTTGAGAGGAAATTCGCAGAAGAAATAAATCCGCAGGTTTAACTATTGTAATTGCTTATGTTATCGATGAAATCCCTTTATCCACAGTTTCTATTGATAAATGCCAAGCGCTATTTTAAAGCAGCCTCGGTTGGTGTGGTTACAGCAGTTTTGCAGTTCATATTATTCAATTTGTTACGTTTAATTTGGCATCCAGCCATAGCAAATGCTGTATCTATAGAAATAGCAATTTTGAATAACTTTTTATTACATAATGCTTATACTTTTAAAGATAAAAGGTTATTTTATGTTGATTGTCAAGCAAAGAAATATCTAAGTAAATTAATAAAATTTAATCTGTTTTCATTGATATCTTTAACGATTCAAACGCTGATCGTCTTTCTTGGCGTACATCTTTTTGGCTATGGTGCGGTTAAAGAAAATATATTCGTCATTACAGGCATAGTTTTTGGTTCTTTTATCAATTATTTTTTCTATGTAAAACAAATTTGGAATTAGCTGGTTAGTTAATATTGGAATGATAAATTTTTTTTAAGATTTATTAATTTATTTTTTGCCAGCGAATATAAAATTTATTTTCCCTATTGGCTGTTGATTGAATAGCAACTCGTTGGGTCTTACGTTTGACACCAAAGTCAGGGCACCAAATTGCCGCTTGCAAGCTGATTAACCCCGAAGCGCTGATTTCCATCGCCTAATTTTTGCTATTAATGCACAGAGTTTGATTTTCAAGCTTGGCAAAAATATCTGCATGCAATAATAAATACGCTTTGATATTTTCATAATAACAAGCACTAAGTTAATGGTGAGTTAGTTGTTGGATATGATTTGACTA
>JBCDIY010000177.1:0-3954 GCA_038748435.1 Pseudomonadota bacterium
AATTAAATCAAGTTTGTTGTCGCACCTTTCATTTAAAAGAACCGTGGACACTCGCAAGTTATAAGAGTGTCGGTGGTTATTCCTCCATAGAAAAAATATTAAAAGAGAAAATTGAGCCGAATAAAATTATTGAGGAAGTCAAAGCCTCGAGTTTACGTGGCCGTGGTGGTGCTGGTTTTCCTACCGGTTTAAAGTGGAGCTTCATTCAACGCAATACCCCAAATCAAAAATATGTAGTTTGTAATTCCGACGAAGGCGAACCAGGGACTTGTAAAGACCGTTATATTATGCGCGATAATCCACATCAGTTAATCGAAGGCATGATTATCGCTGGTTACGCCATGGGCGCGAGCGTTGGATACAATTATATTCGTGGTGAGTTGTGGGAGTGCTTTGAAAGATGTGAACAAGCGCTTGAAGAAGCGCGAGCAGCAGGTTATTTAGGTGATAATATCTTCGGTTCCGGCTTTAATTTTCAATTGCATAATCATTTAGGCGCCGGTGCCTATATTTGTGGTGAAGAAACGGCATTATTAAATTCATTAGAAGGTAAGCGCGGTTTACCGCGATTCAAACCGCCGTTTCCTGCCAACTATGGATTATATGGTGAGCCAACCACGGTAAATAACACCGAAACTTATGCTTCTGTGCCAGTGATTATGGAAAAAGGCGCTAAATGGTTTTTGGAATTAGGCAAGCCTAACAACGGTGGTGCGAAAGTATTTTGTGTCAGTGGCCATGTGAATAAACCAGGTAATTTCGAAGTACCTTTAGGCACACCATTTAAAACATTATTAGAAATGGCAGGTGGCGTAATTAACGGTGGAAAAATTAAAGCAGTGATTCCCGGTGGTAGTTCTATGCCAGTATTACCGGGTCATATCATGATGGACCTCGATATGGATTATGACAGTTTACAAAAAGCTGGTTCTGCGCTTGGCACGGGCGCCATCGTCGTGATGGATGAAACAACCTGCGTCGTTAAAGCATTACGTAATATTTCTAAATTTTATATGGAAGAATCTTGCGGCCAGTGCACACCTTGCCGTGAAGGTTCAGGCTGGGTCTATCGTTTAGTCAATCATATCGAATCTGGCACCGGTACGATGAAACATTTAGAATCATTGGAAAGAGTTGCAAAAGGCATTGAAGGCCGGACTATCTGTGCTTTTGGAGAAGCAGTCGCCTGGCCAGTCGGTGGCTTTTTACGCCACTTTAAAGATGAATTTATTTATCATATACAAAATAAACGTTGCTTGGTTGATCAAGCAAAAGTAAAAGCGGCAGTGTGATGAAATTAGAGGTGAAAATATAATGGCAACCATTGAAATTGATGGTAAAAAAGTTGAAGTTGAATCAGGTTCAATGATCATTGAAGCTGCAGATAAAGCCGGAATTTACATTCCGCGTTTTTGCTATCACAAAAAACTCACGATTGCCGCCAATTGTCGCATGTGTTTAGTTGAAGTAGAAAAAGTCGGCAAGCCTTTACCTGCTTGCGCCACACCAGTTAATGACGGTATGAAAGTCTATACCAAGTCTAACAAAGCTCACGATGCCCAAAAAGGTGTGATGGAATTTTTGTTGATTAACCATCCACTTGATTGCCCAATCTGCGATCAAGGTGGAGAATGTGAGCTTCAAGATTTAGCTATGGGTTTTGGCCGTGACAATTCTCTGTATTCTGAGGGTAAGCGGTCGATTCACGATGAAGATCTCGGACCACTAATTTCTACCGATATGACGCGTTGTATTTACTGTACCCGTTGTGTGCGCTTCGGCCAAGAAGTTGCTGGGATTCGTGAATTAGGTGTTACTGGACGCGGCGAACATAGTGAAATAACCACTTATCTTAAAAATGGCGTTAAGTCAGAAATTTCCGCTAATATTATCGATTTATGTCCTGTCGGCGCATTGACTTCGAAACCGTATCGTTTTCGTGGCCGCTCTTGGGAAATGAAACAAACGCCGAGTATCAGTCCGCATGATTGTTTAGGCAGCAATATTTATATGCATTCGTTACGCGGTAAATTAAAACGCGTCGTCCCTAGAGATAATGAAGCAATTAATGAAGCTTGGATAGCCGATAGGGATCGCTTTAGTTACTTAGGCTTGCATACCCAAGATCGTTTAGCTGTGCCAATGCTAAAGATCGACAGCCGTTGGGAAGAGGTGGATTGGACTACAGCATTTACTGCCATTGCGGAAAAATTTAAAGCGGTTAAAGAAAAATTTGGAGCTGAGCAAATCGCTGCATTAATTTCACCTTCATCATCGATTGAAGAACAATACTTACTGCAAAAGCTCATGCGATCAAATGGTAGTAACAATATCGATCATCGCATCCATCAACTTGATTTTCGTGATCAAGCCGATGAAGCTTTGACACCAAGCGTAGAATTAGACATTCAAGCGATCGAACAACAACAAACCATTATGTTGATTGGTAGTCGTTTACAGCGCGAACAACCGTTAATTGCACATAGAGTTCGTAAAGCCAGCTTAGATGGCGCCAAAGTGTTTACTTTAAATTATATGGATTACAATTATTACTTTGATGTTAGCGCCAAAGACATCGTTCATCCTAGTGAGTTTGCTGCACAATTAGCTAAATTAATTGCTAGCGTAGATGCCAGTGCAGATGAAAACATTAAAAAGCTTGCAGCAACATATTCCGGTCAGGCAGATTTACAAACAATGAGCCAAGCTTGTAAAGCACAAGATAATAGCTTAATTATTTTAGGTGCTGCAGCATGTAATCATCCGGATGCGAGCTTAATCAAAACGCTAGCATATCGATTTGCCGAACTAACAAATAGTAAAGTGATTGTGTTGACTGAAGGTGGTAATGCAACGGGTGCTTGGCTAGCCGGCGCAGTACCACATCGACAAGTCGGCGGTGAAATTGTTGCTAACGCTGGATTGAATGCTAAACAGATGATTGCCGAGCAACTCAAAGCTTATGTACTTTATAATATTGAACCGGATGTTGATTGTGCTGATGCGCCAGAAGTTTTACACGCACTAAAACAGGCTGACTTTGTCATCGCTTGTAGCCCTTATCAAACGCAAATGCTGCTAGATCACGCTGATGTGATATTACCCATCGTGCCTTTTACTGAGACAGCTGGGACTTATGTCAATATAAACGCTTTATGGCAAACTATCGATGCTGCTACTGAGCCTTTTGCCGAAGCGCGGCCTGGTTGGAAAGTACTAAGAGTGTTAGGGAATGTGTTAGAATGCGAAGGATTTGATTTTGTTAATACACAACAAATTCATGCTGAATTAAAACAAAAATTGGCTACGCCAACCGAGCTACAACGCAAGAATAACTGGGTTGAACCAACAATGATAAAAGCAGCATTGACGCGTATAAGCGATTGGCCATTGTATCGTATCGATAATATCGTGCGACGCGCACAAGTGTTACAGATTCGGCCGGGAAATGATAAACTAGGGTTATTTATTAACCAAAAAACTGCAGCTAAGCATCAGCTTGCTGCTGATAGTAAAGTCACAGTGAAGCAGATGAATACGCTAACGCTGCCAGTTTTAATTGATGAAAAAATTCCAGATGATTGTGTTTATGTCCCCAACGGCTTCACTGAAGTCGCACAACTAGGTCCCTCATTTGGTGCGATAGAAATCATTAAGTAATTAGAGAAATAAAAAGTTGTCATCCCCGCGAAGGCGGGGATCCAGGGGAATATTGAAATGTAGGTTGGGTTGAGCGAAGCGAAGCCCAACAAATCCAGTATGGCAAGGTAGTCTGTGATTGAGCGATAGCAAAATCAAGGTTGGCCATACAAGCCGCCATTACCACGGTGGTGTTGTTGTTAAGTAAATAAGATTTGTATGTTGTGCTTTATGTTTAAGAAAGAGTTGATGGTTTAAGGTGCAACAATCTACGTCCCTCCCTTTTTTAAAAGGGAGGACAGGAGGGATTTTTCT
>JBCDIY010000178.1:0-3911 GCA_038748435.1 Pseudomonadota bacterium
CACAAATAGAGTTTACCTTCTTTTTTTAAACTATGTGCGATTGACTTGCTATAAGGTTTAATCGTATAGCAATAAAACAGTTCATATAGATATTGTAACCATCTTTTTTAACGCTAGTCGTTAAAATTGTCAGCCTCATTCACTCATTTTAGCTAAAATTTCATCCTCTAATTGCCTAATAATTTCATTTAACTCATTGATTTGCTTGAGCCATTTGTCAATATCAGACTCTACTTGTGTCGTTGCCGCATAATATGCAGCAATTTTCTGCTCTAATTGCTTCTTATCTAGTAATTTTTTATCCAGTGTTTTTTCTAACCTTTCAATTTGGTAAGTTGACTGCTGTTTATTTGCTCGGGGTTTTTGTGATGTTTTAGTTGTTGCTGAGATTTTGTTACTCGCCAGCCGTTCATTGAACCAATGCAAATAGTCTGTAAGATCACCATTAAAACGTTTTACAGTTTTATCTGCAACTAACCAAAATTCGTCTACGACACTTTTTAACAAGAACCTATCGTGGGATACGATGACTATCGCACCGCTAAAATTCTGTAGGACAAGATTAAGCGCATCACGCATTTCCATATCTAAATGATTAGTCGGTTCATCCATCAACAATAAATTAGGTTTATCCCAGCAAAGTAATGCCAAAACCAAGCGTGCTTTTTCTCCACCAGAGAAACTTTCGACTGATTTAAAAACTGCATCACCTATAAAATTAAACGAACCCAAATAACGGCGAATTTCAGCTTCAGTCAGCTTGCTATCTAACGCTTGCATATGTAAAAACGGTGTCGCATATTTTGCTAATATTTCAATTTGATCTTGGGCAAAGTACGCTATTTTTAAATTTTTATTTTTTACAATATCACCTTGGAATTGTGTATGCTTATTTGCTAACATTTTTAGAAATGTCGTTTTACCTGCACCATTAGGACCAATTAAACCAATACGATCACCGGTGTTAAGGGTTAAATTTAATTTTTGTAATACACAAAAATCAGCGTAGTGAATTTGCATATTTTTTACAGCAAGTACTGGATTTCCAGTTAACTTGCCCGCTTGTAATACAAAACTAAATAGGCTTTGTTCATGCAGCTTTGCCACCATTTGGATTTTGTTTAACATTTTTACCCGCGACTGTACTTGTTTGGCTTTGCTAGGCTTATAGCGAAACCTATCGATAAACTTTTGCATATGTTTTAACGTGGCTTGTTGTTTTTTATATGCTGCTGCTTGAATTGCTTGTTGTTCTAGCATCGCTTTCTCATAAGCTGAAAAATTTCCACTATACTTTGTCAATTTACAATCGTTGATACAAACTGTATGGCTGACAATTTTATCTAAAAACTCTCTATCATGAGATATAATGACAAGCGTTTTATGGATTGAATTTAAATAATTTTCTAGCCAATAAATTGCTTCTAAATCTAAATGATTAGTCGGTTCATCTAACAAAATGATATCTGCATCTGCTAATAAAACTTGTGCTAAGTTCAATCGCATACGCCAACCACCAGAAAAGCTATTGACCGATTTAGTTAAATCAGTATTAGCAAATCCGAGGCCAGTTAAAATAATCGCCGATTTTGCCTCTAGTGAATAAGCATCTTGTTGCAACAATTGTTGATGTAACTCAGCAATTAGCAAACCATCATTAGCTAATTCGGCTTTCGCTAGATCTGCTTTTAATTGCGTAATGATTTTATGGCCTTGCATCGTATAGTCTAAGATGCTCAATTCCGAGTTTGGTATGGATTGTTGCATATGGCTCAAACTCGATTGACTCCCAATGTGTATCTCGCCTTGGTCTGGTTCGAGCTGTTTTTGTAGCAGCAAAAATAATGATGTTTTACCGCTACCGTTAGGTCCAATAAGACCAATTTTTTCATAAGGATTGATGAGTAAATTTGCCTTAGAAAAGATAATTTTAGTGTCGCGTTGTAAATCAATTTGTTGTATGTGAATCATAAGAAACCTTTATAGCTAATGAATATGAGTGTATGAGTTTTTTATTAAAATTGCACAGCTTAGACGCAGAGTTTTAGCAACAGCCTGTTAACTCTGAGCAAAAAACATGATGAAGGCATCATGCTATAAAGGATTGTTGGAAAGTTGAATGTATTCATAGAAAATATTATCTCATGATTTTACTCGATAGACAATGATTTTTATTCATCTTGAATTATGTTAATATTAGCTGTTTATCAGGCAGATAGGTATACCTAAAGAGGCAAAACCATGCAAAAACGTGCGATTAGTCCTACCCGAGCAGAAAATTATCCAGAATGGTATCAGCAAGTGATTAATGCAGCTGATCTCGCTGAAACTTCACCAGTGCGTGGTTGTATGGTTATAAAGCCTTGGGGCTATGCTATTTGGGAAAATATCCAACGCGATTTGGATCAACGATTTAAAGCTACTGGTCATGTCAATGCTTACTTTCCTTTACTAATTCCATTGAATTATCTAGAGCGAGAAGCAGAACACGTTGAAGGATTCGCTAAAGAATGCGCGGTTGTCACCCATTGTCGCTTAGAGCACGATGCAGATGGTAATCTAGTTCCTTCAGGAAAACTCGAAGAACCTTATATTATTCGTCCAACCAGTGAAACTGTCATTGGTGAAATGTATGCCAAATGGATCCAATCCTACCGTGATTTGCCGCTTTTGATTAACCAATGGGCCAATGTGATGCGTTGGGAAATGCGTACCCGTTTATTTTTACGTACTGCAGAATTTTTATGGCAAGAAGGCCACACCGCACATGCGAATCAACAAGAAGCCATTGAAGAAACGCTTAAAATGCTAAATGTCTATGCGGATTTTGCCGAGGATGTTTTAGCAATGCCAGTGATTAAAGGTGAAAAAACCATTGGCGAACGTTTTCCTGGTGCGGTGAATACCTACACCATTGAGGCAATGATGCAAGATAAAAAAGCCTTACAAGCAGGGACTTCGCACTTTCTAGGACAAAACTTTGCTAAAGCAGCGAATATTCAATTTCTCAATCAAGCCGGTCAGCATGAACATGCTTGGACGACTTCTTGGGGCGCATCAACACGTTTAGTCGGCGGCCTAATTATGACCCACAGTGATGACGATGGTTTGGTATTACCACCAAAAATCGCACCCCAGCACATTGTTATTTTACCGATATACCGCAATGATGATGAACGTACAAAAACACTGGAATTTTGTCACAGCTTGCAAAAAGAACTTATATCTAAGCAATTTTATCATGCGCCAATTCGCGTTCAAATTGATGATCGAGATCTACGCGGTGGAGAAAAAAATTGGCAGTGGATTAAAAAAGGCGTGCCTATTCGCTTAGAAATTGGGCCAAGAGATATTGCCAATGATTCTGTATTTATGGCTTGTCGCCACTTACCTGCCAATGAAAAACAATCGATAAAGCGTGCAGCATTCATCAGCACAGTTAACCAGCGACTAGAAGAAATTCAGTTACATTTATTTCATCGGGCAGCACAATTTCAACAGCACCACACACAAGAGATCGATAACATCGAACAATTTAACGAATTTTTTAACCAGGATGGTGGTTTTGCTAGTTGTTATGCAGTGGATGATGAAGCAGCAATTGAAAAATTTTTAAAACCTTTAAAAGTTTCTGCTCGCTGCATTCCTTTACAACAAAATGGTGAAAAGGCCAAATGTATTTTTACTGGTAAATTAATTGATCACAAAACTATTTTTGCCAAGGCTTATTAATGAGGAGTTGTCATGGTTGGGTATAATCTCATTGGTTGGTCCAGACCAATTTATAAAGCTAATATAAAAAACGTTGGGCTTCGCTATCGCTCAACCCAACCTACAATATACTCTATTTTAAGGTGGCTACTTGCTAGTATACTGTGTTTTATATTTACCTTTACTACTCACGCAGCACC
>JBCDIY010000179.1:0-3910 GCA_038748435.1 Pseudomonadota bacterium
AAAATTAGAAAAAATAATTTTAAATCTACCAAAAACGCTTCTAGCAAGATACATCCGTTTAACTGATGTTATGCAAGAATTTGGGCCTAACATAGGCTTTCCGCATACAAAACATCTGGCAAACGGATTATATGAATTACGTTTAAAAGGAGCTGAGGGAATTGCAAGAGTTTTTTTCTGTACTATTATACAAAGAAAAATAACAATGCTACATTGTTTTATAAAAAAACAAAAAAAAATTCCTAAAAAAGAATTAGAAATTGTTAAATATCGATTAAAAGAGATCTATAATGAGTCGTTGTGACAATACCCACGAAAAACTAGTAAAAAAAGCTTTATCAGACGATGAAGTTAAGCAAGCCTATGATGCATTAGAGATAGAATTTAAATTGATAAAAGCAATGATCAAAGCAAGAAATGCAGCGGGCAAAACTCAATGCGATGTTGCTAATGACATGTGCACGACGACTTCAGTCATCGGTAGGCTTGAAACTGGTGGCGGCAAAGGGCGACACTCACCTACACTTGAAACACTTAAAAAATACGCCAAAGCAGTTAATTGTCAATTACAAATTAAACTCATTCCTTTCAAACCAGCAAAAAAATCTCACAAACTTTAACATCTAATAACCGCTTGCTCTAAGGAAAACTTGCGAAAATAACTCGAACTGCTTACAATCATCACTGGCAATTTTATAATTTGTCGGTAAGTGTTGCTGCATTGGTCCCCTCGCAGCGCGAAATTGTGAACCCCGTCAGGCCCGGAAGGGAGCAGCGGCAGCAATGGTTGCGGGTGCCGAGGTGTGGCTAGTGCAGCATCACTTACTGATAAAGACTATCTAGATAGACCTGATATCAGCCCTAACTGCATCTAATGGAACATTTATGCCAACATCCACAAATGCGACATCTATCCACATCGCTTTAGCGCGCAAATGGCGCCCGAAAACCTTTGCCGAAATGGTAGGTCAAAGCCATATTGTCACTGCATTACAAAATGCACTCAACGCCAATCGCTTGCATCATGCTTATTTATTCAGTGGTACTCGCGGCGTCGGCAAAACCACACTCGGACGGATTTTAGCCAAATGTTTAAACTGTGAATCTGGCATTACTGCAAACCCATGTGGCACATGTTCTGCTTGTGTAGAAATCGATGGCGGTTGCTTTATCGACTTATTTGAAATTGACGCAGCTTCACGCACCAAAGTAGAAGACACTCGCGAACTACTAGAAAATGTTAAATACGCGCCGACCCGCGGACGTTTCAAAATATATTTGATCGATGAAGTCCACATGTTGTCGAACCATAGCTTTAATGCACTATTAAAAACTTTGGAAGAACCACCGGCGCACGTGAAATTTATTTTAGCGACCACTGATCCGCAAAAACTGCCGGTCACGGTGTTATCACGCTGCTTACAATTTCATTTAAAATACCTTTTACCAGAAACGCTTAAAGCGCATTTAATCCATATCAGTAAAACTGAAAAGCTCAGCGCCAACGACACTGCCCTAGGTTTAATTGCGCAAGCTGCACGTGGTAGTGTGCGTGATAGTTTAAGTTTGCTGGATCAAGCTATCGCCTTGGCTGACACTGAACTCAATGCAGACCTAGTCCATCAGATGTTAGGCACGACGCATGAAGCTAATTTATACCCAGTTTTAGATGCATTGATTGCCAACGATGCAAAGCAGTTGTTAGAACAGGCTAGAAACTTATTGGAATTAGGTGTTGATTTCACCTTAACAACCGATAGTATTTTGCAGTTACTGCATAATATAGCTCTAGCGCAAGCCTTAAAAGAGAATGTAAAAAATCTTTATTCTGAAAAAATTTGTCATTACGCAACGCAAATTTCAGCAGAACTCGTCCAACTGTATTATCAAATTGCATTAACTAGCCGGAATGATTTAGAACTCGCACCCAATGCGCAGATGGGATTTGAAATGATGCTATTACGCATGTTGCATTTCCAACCTCTAAGTCCAGTCACACCTGAGAGCGACAGCTCAAATAATCGCAGTAATCATGCAAAACAAATTACAACAACAGTAGAGACCAATCAAGAATTACATCTCCAGCCTCTAAGTCCAGCAACACCTGAAAGCGACAGCTCAAATAATCGTAGTAATCATGCAAAGCAAATTACAACCATAAGTCCAACTACACCAACAACAACTGAAGTAAGTCAGCAGAATCACCAGGTAGTGCCAACAGCCACGGTAATAAGCACTAATACAAAACCGATGGTTAATGCTCAAGCTGAGCCGCAAACCATACCGGCAAAAGAATTACAGTCATCAGCACAAGCACAAATTTCCGCACCAAGCGACGAGTGGGAAACGATTTTAGCGCAACTGCAATTATCGCCAATGACACGCGCATTAGCGCAACACTGTCATTTAAAGTCGGTTCAAAACCAAAGACTTACCTTATTAGTCACAGCGGCACAAAAACCGCTATTAAATGCTAACCAAATCAACCGATTAGAAGTCGCTTTGGCTGAATATTTTAACAAACCCATAAAACTAAACTTAGAAGAAGTCGCAGAAATCGCTACAACACCTGCAAAAAACCAACAAATGCGCGCAGACAAAGCTAAAAAAGCAGCGATAGATAATCTAAATAGTGATCCAAGCCTGCAAAATTTGATACAATCGTATAATGCTAAAATAGATATAAATTCTATTGAACTAATTAACGACGAGGACCCTAATGTATGAATATTAACGAGTTGATGAAACAAGCACAAGAAATGCAAAACAAAATGAAAGGCTTGCAACGTGAAATTGAAGACTTAGTAGTTACCGGTAAAGCTGGCAGCAAAGACATGGACATGCAAGTAGAAGTTGAACTTAACGGACGTTACAACGTAGTTGGTCGCGTTAAAATCAGTGACAAGCTATTAAAAGATAAAATGTTATTAGGAGAACTCATTGCTGCTGCGTTTAATGACGCCGTACGTAAAATTGAAACCTCTACGCGCGGTAAAATGGGCGATTTAACTAAAGGTATGCAATTACCTCCTGATCTAATGCAACAACTTGGTGGCAATAATTCCGGCTCTAGTGATAACTAACAATGTATAGCCCATTGTTGGCAGCATTGATAGAAGATTTATGTGCACTGCCGGGAGTGGGCCAAAAAACCGCACAACGTATGGCATTTTATTTGCTTGAGCGTGATCGCCAAGCAGGTAGCAAACTTGCAAATAGCCTAACCAAAGCGATGTCTAATATAGGCCAGTGTCATAAGTGCCGTAATTTATCTGAAACCAATATATGCCATTTATGTGCTAATCAAAAACGTGATATCTCACAACTTTGTATTTTAGAATCCCCCGCTGATATTATTGCGATTGAACAAACCGGAGTTTATCGCGGTCACTACTTCGTGCTTATGGGACATTTATCCCCTATCGACGGCATTGGCCCAAATGAAATTGGCATCGACCAACTTACCCAACGTTTTGATTCTGGTGAAATTCGCGAAGCTATTTTAGCCACGAATACCACCGTCGAAGGCGAAGCTACCGCGCATTATATAGCTGAAATTGCTAAAACCCGCAAAATTCAAACCTCACGTATCGCCACCGGCATTCCCATCGGTGGCGAACTTGAGTATATAGACGCTCAAACGTTGAATCGTGCTTTTATGGCAAGAGAAAGTTTTTAAGTTGCATATGCGGTTTTTTATAAAGACAGCACTTAGAAAAAATTTAATTACCTTTTGTGTACTCCTTATTCTGACAGCGTTGTTGCTTAAATTAAAAATAACCTTTAATTCCAGAATTTTTGCATAGGAATGTCTATAGATTGTAGCCCGTGTGCGGCACAGCGAAACACCGGGCAAGCTAATTTAATTTTAAATTCCCCGAGATTGCGCTACGCTTATCTCGGCTACGGC
>JBCDIY010000180.1:0-3907 GCA_038748435.1 Pseudomonadota bacterium
GATCAACAAACTTGCCATGGTGGAAAAAAAATAAGGAATTAGTGAAGCTAATGTGGCTAATAAAATAATAAATTTAAATTGTGCGACTAAATTGGCATTGAGTGTCATCAACAACAATACACTAATAAAAAAACTTGAAATCAGCAAACCTATATAAGGACTCCCATTGCGATTTTGTTTGGCAAACGCGGCCGGAAACAAATTATCTCTAGCCAATGCTAAACCAATTTGACCTTGTAATAATACCCAACCATTTAAAGCACCAAAACATGCAATCACAGCACCAATACCCACTAGTGACCCGCCGATCGGACCGAATAATTTCATTGCTGCATCGGTATAAGGTGCAGTTGAATTCGCCAGAGTAGATAATGGGATAATCCCCATGATGGCGGCACTACTTAAAATATACAGAATCGCCGTGAGTGTGACACCTAAAATCGTTGCGCGTGATATGGTTTTTTCCGGTTTATTGACATTCTCTGCCGGTACTGTCGCTGATTCTAAACCAATAAATGACCATAAGGTTAGTGCAGCAGCGGTTGAAAATGCATGCCAACCACTAAACCCACTCAAATTAAATTGGGCAAAATTCTCTGGATGAATATACCAAATTCCAATCAATGCAATTAATATGATAGGAATGACTTTCAGTACGGTTGTAATGAGTTGTAAAACACCAGCATGATGGACGCTAATCATATTGACTACCGTAGTAAACCAAACGGCAATTACCGCAGTGATATACCTCAGTAACAAGTTAGCATTTAAAATAGGAAAAAATACCGCAAGGTAACCGACAAAAGCAATGGCAATAGCAGCATTACCCACCCATACGGCTATCCAATAATTATAGGCAATAAGAAAACCGGCAAAATCGCCAAATGCTTCGCGACAATAGGCATAAGGTCCACCGATTTTCGGCATTAAACGACTTAATTGCGCAAAAATTAACGCTAAAAACACAGCGCCTATCGCGGTGACAACCCAAGCAAGTAAGCTAATGCTACCGATTTTTGCCAAAGTAGCAGGTAATAAAAATACGCCGGAGCCTATCATATTACCTGCCACCAAGGCAGTTAACATAAATAAACCTAACTTGGGAATTTGTCGCATTAGATTGTTGTTCCTAAGAACAGCAATTTATTTCTTTTCCACTTTGATTAATTGTACCTTAAAGATCAACGCTTGATTTGGGCCAATTAAACCACCTGCACCGGCTTTTCCATAGGCTAATTGCGGTGGAATATACAATTCCCATTCACCGCCAGGTTTCATGAGTTGTAATGCTTCTTGCCAACCTTTAATCACTGCATTGACAGGTAAAGTTGCAGGCTTACCGCGCTGATAGCTGCTATCAAAAACTTATCCATCAATTAATTTACCTTCATAATTTACTACAACAACGTCACTCAAATCAGGGCTTACACCTTCACCTTTTTTTAAAATCTTATATTGTAAACCACTTGGTAATGTCACTACCCCTTGCTTTGATTTATTTTTTTGCAAAAATTCTTGGCTCATTTGCAGGTTTTTGTCGGAACTACCTGCATTGGCTTTTTGTAGCTTAGCCATCATCTCACTCCTAAATTGTTGTAATACTTGTTTCATTTGACTTTCATTTAACATCGGTTGACTTTGCTTTATGCCATCATTCAAGCCTTTGGCAAAAACTTCAGGGTCAACGTTGATCTTTTGTTTGTTAAAGTTCCTACCCATTTGATAGCCGATGGTATAACTTAATTTTGCATCTTGCGAATTTAACTGCACATTCTGGGCGATTGCCGCTTGTGCTTGAGCAAATAGAAAGATCATTGAACCGGCCAGTAATAATTTGCTTATATTTTTCACTTGCACTCCCAATCATTAGGTTGAAAGCTTTATTGTCTTATACTTTGTGGGGATTTGTCTACTTTTAAGGGATTTATTAGTGTAATTAAGATTTACGAATACTTTTAATTATCTCACGAACATCAGATTGATAAGTCCCTGGTTTGTTGAGTTCAAAAACTTGCCCTTTAGTCACAAACCCTTTAAATCCATTTTGACTTACATCGGGAAGATTAGCAGAACTATAGTGATATAGCCACATTTTTGCTTTAATTGCCGGTGGTAATTGAATAAGCTGATTATAGTGTGTATGTACGCCACTAGGCTGCGCTTTTGTTTCACAATCGTGAAAAATCAAATCCGCGCTTTGGTAAAAATAATCATACAGAGTTGGGCAAAACTGTGTATCTGTGGTAATAAAAATATTTTTTCCATTCACATTGAAATACAAGCCATAACTTGGGATTAGAACAAATCCATTCATTGCATGGACCGTTTGTACTAATCTAAATTCGATATCTTGCCAGATAAATCCAGCATTATTTTTAATCTTCGTCACATCAAAGAATGTCTCTAATGTAGGTATTTGCCCTTGCACCGAAGCCATGCCACCAGAAAGCGTATGTTGCCAAATTAATTCATAGATATTTTCATGCAAATATAATCTAGACTTCGACATTTTTTTGTCAAATTTGCGATTAAACCCAACCCATTCTAATCCACCCACATGATCAGTATGCAAGTGACTGATATAAATGTCAGTGACATGGGTATAATTTAATCCGAGTTCAGCTAAAGAAAAGCGTACATCTGAACCACAGTCTATTAACAGACGCTCAGTATTGTTTTTTTCTAACAGTATATTAGAGTGATAATTAAAATCTCGCGTAGTAAATGCTGTCCCCGTACCTAAGAATATCAATTTCATAATTTACTCATTTAGAGCGATAATTTATAACTGAGTAGTCAATGTGGTTACGCACCTTGCAATATATCAACTTCACCGTTTTTTATTCTATTGATTTAAATGCTACGATATTTTTTCCCATTGTTTTTGCTTCATAAAGTGCCTGGTCACTAACATTGATTAATTTCATTGGATTTAAGTTTTTATCTGCTTGACAAGTGGAAACCCCCAAACTAATCGTTACCCTACGATCAGTCTCAATGGATTGTGCATTAGGGAGAGCTAACCTTTCAATGTCGACACGTAATTTTTCAGCGACGTTTATTGCGCTGTCTTCATTGGTATTGGCCAGTAGGATAATAAATTCTTCACCACCATAACGGCCATAAAAATCTGTCACACGATTGAGATTACGTCGTAATACCGCACCAATTCTTTTCAAACACACATCACCGCTTTGATGACCATAGGTATCGTTATATAATTTGAAATTATCGATATCAAACATAATAATCGACAAATTACGATTACCTGTTTGTTGCCGACAAGCCCGCGCCCATTCTTCTAAATATATATGCCTAAAATAACGCCTATTGGGGATACCGGTTAATTCATCTTTGTTGCACAACGCCGCCAACAACAAAATATTTTCATTCGCTGCGCGAATGCGTCGACATAATGTTAATACCAAACCTTCATCGATAAAATGTTTGATTTTAGCGTCTAAATTGCTAGCTGCAATAGCTAGGATAGTTGTATCCTCAATTGCTTCTACAGTTGCAGATGAGGGTTCATGATCAAGCCAGGATAACTCTCCGAATATATCTCCCTGGATTAACGAGGTAATTTTGCAATCATGTGGGTTTTCAGAAAGAAACTTATTAATCATTACTGAACCAGATTTGATAACATAAAGTTGATTTGAAATATCACCTTCATTTAGTATGATATCTCCTCTAGCGTAATTAGTTTCAACTAGATTTTCAGTTAGATTTTCTAGTACAGAATCAGGAATCTTATCGAAACAATCAACTTTCCTAAGAAAATCAAAGTGATCTTGAAATCTCTCGTTATGCTTGTCCTTATAATTGTAGATGTGAATTGAATGACTCATGAGCTAAATCAACAACATATATTTTATCTTGTATATCTAAGTTTAGCCTATGTGAC
>JBCDIY010000181.1:0-3899 GCA_038748435.1 Pseudomonadota bacterium
CCTCAAAAGGTCTTTGACTTCGCAATTTTAGTAGAACATAATATCTACAGAATAAAATACAGTTATAACAGGGCGAATATTTAAGGATGACAGTACCAAGAGCAAATTTTATTTATTTTCAAAAATGCCGTGCATTATTATTATTTGCAGCTCCCTTAATTATTGCATTACTTTCCCAAGCAGGAATAAATTTTTCAGATGTAATTATGCTAGGTCGGCTGGGCGCACATCAACTCGCCGGTGGCGCATTGGCGATTAATATTTTTTTGTTTGTTACCGTTGCTTATATCGGTTTATGCTCTTCAATTTTTGTCAGAGTTTCGAGTTTAGGCAGCCAAGAAAAGCACCAGGAAATCGGATCTGTGGTCAGAAAAGGGGTGATTATTATCACATTCTTAAGTGTCGTTGGCTTTGCGGTACTTTTCAGTTTCACCACGCTGCTAGCGTATTTAGGATTTACATTCATGGATATCCAAGAAACTAATGAATATCTTCGAATGCTGTCTATTGGCTTTTTACCGATGTTATGGTCACTCATATTGAAGGACTTTATCTGCGGTGTCAATAAACTCAGGGTCATCATTATCGTGAGCCTTTTTGCAATTCCAGTGAATGTTATCATGAATTATCTTTTGGCTTATGGCCTATTCGGATTTCCCAAAATGGGGTTATATGGCATTGCGCTATCAACCAGCCTTGTCAACATTGGCGTATGTTTTCTTTATATTTGTATTATTTTTTTTCAAAAAGCCTATCGGAAATTTGAGATTTTTAACTTGAGTCCACGCCAATTTTTTGCGGATGAGGCAAGCTTACTGAAGCGGTTTCGTGATATCGGTGTGCCAAGTAGCATTTCAATGTCGTTAGAATTAGGACTGTTTACGGTGAGTGCTATTTTTATGGGAATGATTGGTAATATTGCGTTAGCTGCAAATCAAATTGTATTCCAGTGTGTTGATATTGGATTTATGATTGTGATGGGGATTTCGCAGGCCACCACATTTTATGTCAGTCAATACGTTGCAAATAAGAACTACCTGGAAGCAAAGAGTTATGCATTTCACGGGATGTTTCTCGGAGCGGTCACCTCAAGCATGATGGCATTTCTTTTCATTTTTTTTCATAAACTGCTTATCTCAATTTTTATTGGAGACACGACCACGCATGATGTGTCAACGAGACTCGTAGCAGGGTCAATTTTTGTTGTAGCAGCGTTTTCTCAAATCCAAGATGGGGTACAAAACATCGTCAATGGGGCACTACGAGGTTTAGATGATACTAAAATCCCAATGTATTTACTGATAATCGCTTATTGGGTCATTGGCGTCCCTGTTATCTATTTGATAACCTTTGAACTCAAATTTGGCAGTGAAGGGGTTTGGGGCGGCATTATTATTGCGACCACGCTCTGCGCCATTTTTTGTGTGCGCCGATTTAATTGGTTAATTAATCAACGTATAAGAAAAAGTCGCACAGATGTGAAGAAAGAATTGGTTTTTATTTCGTAAAAAATGGATTGTAATTTGCATTATGGTCGAAATAATCAATTTGTTCGACTCGCTTTAATCTGGATATCAGAAGTGCAGTTGGCTTTAAGCAAAGCAAGACGAAGCAATTCTTGAGAATATATTCCCAAATCGCCACGTCCACCACTTTAATAAACGGTAGAATTAGAAAAAAGGCGACAAACGAGAAAATTGTACTATCAATAAAAAATCCAACAGCAGTGGCTGCGAACATTCGTGTTTTGATGTAGTCACCTTGAAGAATGATTTTTAGTTTAGAGAGCACCCACGCATTCGTAAATTCTCCGAAGAACGATGCCAAGACAGACGCAACAAAAATCCGTGGCACCATACTAAAAACCTCAGCATAGGGAATTTGATTTTTAAAAGAGGTCGCCTCTGGCATGAGTAAAACCAGTTGAAAAAGAAGAATCATGAGAGAATTGGTTAAAAAGCTTAGCCAAATCATTTTTTTGGCATGTTGATAGCCATAAATTTCTGACACCATGCAATTAATTACGTAGGCCAGTGGAAAAAGCAGGGTGCCAATATCAAAAATTAACCAATGAAATTGTGTAATTTTTTGCGTAACGATATTTGAGATCAGAATGGTTAGAATAAAAGCGAGACAAAGGACAGCATAGTATCTGGGTTCAAGCATTTTCTGGGACGATTTTGGTGTTTTTACTTCAGGGCGGTGTAGGTAATTTTTTAAGGTATTGATGAGCGAATACGTTATCGGTAGCGCGATGAGGACATATCCCGCAGACGTGATTAGATATAAACTCAGGGTGTTTATTACGGTCAATGTATTGGTCGGGCTAAACACGGTCAATATGACTAAGCTAAAAAACACGCTTGCCCAACTACTTAGAAAATGCCGCAATGGTAAACCTGCGAGGGATGGATATTTTTTCAGATGCGTGATGAGCCAAGCATTTAAGAATTGTGCGACAATGAGCGTCGCTAACAGGAAAATCACTTGAGATAAATTTAAATTTAACGTTTTTTGATAATCTATTTGCTGGTGCCACGTCGGTGCCGCAGGCAAATAAACGGTAAGTTTAACAAATAAAATAATAAACAGGTTGCACAATAAAGCAAACGAGATAATTTTTTTGGCATACTCGTGCCCATACACTTCTGTGATAATGCCAATGAGTATCAAAGTGAACGGTAGGATCAGATAATTTGTGGGAATGACAACATGAAAGAAGAGGGAAGATTTTTGGTATGTCAAAATTACCGTGAGTAGTAGGGTGATAAAAATGGCACAAAACAGCGTGAAAAATTTAGTTTTCGTGGTGTAGTGGGCTTGTGTCGAGTTCATCGTCATCGTTTAATCATTGTTGTGGTGAAATGAGGGGGGATTTCCCAATCTGGACTGGTGTATTCTTCAGAAACTTCAACATCAAAATCTGCTGTATCTCTAAAATGGGCCGAAATTTTCATGTAGCGCGGCTGACATTTTGTTTTTAAATCGTCTAATAAAAAGCAGGGAATACTTTCATGTAAGGCTTTTTCATTTTTTAAAAGGTATACATATTCTCGCAGTGATAATAATTCAATACACGATTTTTCAGGGATATAACTCACATAGACTGTGGCTATATCTGTTCGTTTGGTCAGCGGGCAAATACACGAAAAATCTGGAATCGTAATCCGAATCATCCGATTTCGACCTGGATTCGGGTTATCTATGGTTCGTAGGCGTTTTGCACACTCTGAAAACATGTTAGCTGCTACCTTATTCTTATAATTTTAAAAACGACTTAGTGTAATCGGCTCCGACAAAGACACCGATAATCTTAGTGCTTCTTTTAAATTCAATTTTTGGATAATCTCGATTGAGCGCAATCAGGTAATTGAGTGATCCATCCACAAGAAATTGTCTAAAAATGGGAATCGCCCCTTCATCTGTTTGCGCGAGAACAAACGAACGATTTCTTGGGAGTATACTTTGCTCAATAATAATCTTGGTATTCAACGGAAATGCTTCTCCCATCGCATCGTTTTCGATATTTAGAGCAAACGCATTTGGCGATAAATCGTAAAAGGTATGCAACCAGTTTGTATTTGAATTGTTAATGGGGTTGTTTTGCGCGAGCCAATTCGTCACGTCAGCCCAACCTATGAGGGGAATTTTCTTAATGAGAATGGCATCCTGTTTATTACTCTCAAGATTTAGTTGGTTGTCCCTATCGAGCCAACCCCTAGGCAATGCAATTTTAACTTCTATTTCTCTTGCGAATTTATCCCCTAATTTTCGTTTGTCTTTTTCGCTGTGACTGAAAATACGGGTGATTTGACTGGAGTGTTTTCCAACAGCCTCTGCTAATCGTGAAGGTTTGCCTTGGTAAAATTTATCGATGGCTAATCTTAAATTTTTTGCTC
>JBCDIY010000182.1:0-3893 GCA_038748435.1 Pseudomonadota bacterium
ATAAATTGCTGCAGCAGCAATATTTAATTGATGCGCCTGATGACGATTGGCATGTTCACGCTGACGTTTTCCGCTATAAGCGAGATTGAGTTTGCGCATCACCCAATATTTTTGGGCAGCGTAAATTAAGTACACATTGTTAGTATTTCCTTGCAAGGTAGAAACGACTTGCAAATGATCAACATTAAGAATTTTCTTAATTTTAGGTAACAAAGTTTGTACTTCTAATTTAAGATTAATCATTGTACAGCCTGAAAAAAAAGTTAGTGCACTATTAATATTAGCTGTAACTGAATGTAGTGAGTAGGTTGGGTTCGAAGCCAAACCCAACAGAAATGTAGCCTGTGTTTTAACACAGGTAACCCATTGGTCCCGCTGGGCTCAACCAATGGCTATATTTAACTACAACCCATCGCAAATAATGTCTATTATTAAAGCAGTTAGACCTGTTTTAATTAATTCTGTGTTATGATCGTGCTATTCTTAGAATTATTCTTGTGCAAGAAAAGAGTTTGAAAATGGCATTGAGTATTATTATTTTGGCTGCCGGTAAAGGCAAGCGTATGAAAAGCAAGTTACCCAAAACCTTGCATAAAATCGGCGGTAAACCCATCCTTGAGCATGTCTACAATACTGCAAAAAAATTATCCGATAAAATTTTTATCGTTTATGGTCACGGCGGTGATCAAGTCAAAGAAGAGTTAGAACATTTATCGGCAACTTGGGTCATGCAGGAACAACTATTAGGTACCGGCCACGCAGTGATGAAAGCATTGCCGTATATTCCTGATGAAGATTCGGTGTTAGTTCTCGTAGGTGATTGTCCACTCATTAGCGAGGAAACCTTACATCGATTACTTAAAGTTGCTGAGATGCATGATGTTAGTTTGGTCGTTGCTGATCTGCTAGATCCGACTGGATTTGGGCGCATATTACAAGATCAGACTGGACGAGTAATTGCCATAATTGAAGAGCGTGATGCTACGACGAAACAAAAACAAATTACCACAGTTAATACCGGTCTTATCACTGCAAGTGCGAAAAATTTGAAAACCTGGTTACCGGCACTCAAGGCAGAGAATGCCCAAGAAGAATATTATCTGACTGATATCATTGCCTTAGCAAATGCTGATGGACTTTCGGTAAAAGCCGTACGCACGGAAATGGCAGATGAAATTTTAGGGGTTAATGATCGAATACAGCTCGCTAAATTAGAACGTCTCTATCAATTAAAAATTGCCGAACAATTATTAATGCAAGGTGTGACGATCATGGATCCAGCACGTTTTGATTGTCGCGGTGATATTAGTATAGAAAAAGATGTCACATTAGATATAAATACAATTCTAGAAGGTGAAGTAAAAATTGGTGAAAATAGCTATATTGGCGCTAACTGTTACATTAAAGATGCGGTTATCGGTAAAGATGTGTATATAAAGCCTAATACTATTATCGATTCTGCTGTTATCGATGACCATTGTCGAATTGGACCGTTTGCACGGATTCGTCCCGGTACACAGTTAAAATCTTCGGTCCATATCGGTAACTTCGTCGAAATAAAAAAATCGTCTATCGATACAGACAGTAAAGTAAATCATTTAACTTACGTCGGTGATACGTTGATAGGTAAAGCGGTCAATGTCGGTGCCGGAACCATCACTTGCAATTACGATGGTGTGAATAAACATCAAACTATTATCGAAGATAATGTATTTATTGGCTCTGGGGTAGAGTTGGTGGCGCCAATAAAAATAGAAAAAGACGCCACTATTGGTGCCGGATCAACTATTACAAAAAAAGTACCGGCAGGGCAATTAACCTTAGAACGTTCTGATCAAGTCAATATTCCTGATTGGAAACGACCAAAGAAAAAAGCAAAAGATATCAAGTAATTAAAGGAGGCTTAAATGTGCGGTATTGTTGGTGCAATTTCAAAACGTAATGTCGTTCCCTCACTAATTAATGGCTTAAAACGTTTAGAATATCGTGGTTATGATTCTGCTGGCATGGTTGTCATTACCGACCAGCAACTTATAAAAAATCGTGTCAAGGGTAAAGTCAGACTACTCGAAGAACTCGTACGTGATAAAGATTTAGAAGCAACGATAGGTATTGCACATACGCGTTGGGCGACGCATGGTAAACCCTCGGAACGTAATGCCCATCCACATACTTCCGCGAATGAGATCGCAGTAGTGCATAATGGCATTATTGAAAATCATGAAGCATTGCGCCAACGTTTAAAAGAAGTAGGTTATGAATTTCGCTCCGACACGGATACCGAAACCATTGTCCATCTAACTCACTTTTATTCGAAACAGGAACCAGACTTTCGTCTAGCCATTCAAAAAGCAGTAAAAGAATTAGCAGGCGCTTATGCATTAGGTATTATTAATTTACATCAAGCCGATACACTTTATGCTGTGCGTTGCGGTAGTCCGTTAGTCGTTGGCTTAGGGCTAAAAGAAAATTTTATTGCTTCAGATGCATTAGCATTAATTCCTATCACTAATCGATTTATTTATTTACAAGAAGGCGATGTCGCTGTCATCAATGTGGATAATTGCAAGGTATTTGATGTCAATGAAAATCCCGTAGAGCGAGCGATTAAAATTAGTGAGCTGGATGTAGATAAAGTTGAAAAAGGTGAATTTCGCCATTACATGCTCAAAGAAATTCACGAACAACCGCAAGCCATTAGCAATACCTTAGAAGAACGTATTTATAAGGGCCATGTATTAGAAAATTCCTTTGGCGTTAAAACCAAAGAGATTTTTGATCAGACGCAGCAAGTTAAAATCGTTGCGTGTGGTACCAGTTATCATGCCGGTTGTGTCGCGCGTTATTGGATCGAGCAATTAGCAGGCATTCCCTGTGAAGTAGAAATTGCCAGTGAGTTTCGGTATCGTAATTCGGTTGTTGCGCCTAATAGTTTGTTTATCACTATTTCGCAATCAGGTGAAACTGCTGATACCTTAGCAGCATTACGTTTGGCTAAAGAAAAAGGCTATATCGCTACACTTGCCATTTGTAATGTGCCAGAAAGCTCTTTAGTAAGAGAAGCTGATTTAGTCATGATGACACGTGCCGGTGTAGAAATTGGTGTGGCTTCGACTAAAGCATTTACTACACAGTTAACCGTATTATTATTATTGACATTAGTTTTAGCCAAACGGCATGGATTGAGTGCAAACAAAGAAGAAGAAATTGTTACGGCATTAACACAATTACCCCAGCAATATGCCAAAATCTTACAGCAAGAATATGTCATACAAGAGCTTGCGAACGAATTTGCTGACAAACAACATGCATTATTTTTAGGTCGCGGTAGTCAATATCCAGTGGCAATGGAAGGTGCTTTAAAACTTAAAGAAATCTCTTACATTCATGCTGAAGCATACCCCGCTGGTGAATTAAAACATGGGCCATTGGCATTGGTAGATAAAGACATGCCAGTCATCGCTGTGGCACCGAATGATGAATTGATCGAAAAATTAAAATCGAATTTAAAAGAAGTCCAAGCGCGTGGCGGTAAACTGTATATTTTTGCCAATGAAAACGCTCACTTTGGTGAAGCCAATGACGAGAAGATAGTCAAAATGCCGGATACCAACCAAGTATTAGCGCCGTTTATCTATACTTTGTCATTACAGTTATTGGCGTACCATGTCGCCGTGATACGCGGCACGGATGTTGATCAACCACGTAATTTGGCGAAATCGGTGACGGTGGAATAGCAGTTTCGTAGAGATGTATTAGCAGCATCATTAGATTTCGCCGTGATACGCGGCACGGATGTTGATCAACCACGTAATTTGGCGAAATCGGTGACGGTGGAATAGCAGTTTCGTAGAGATGTATTAGCAGCATCATTAGATTTCGCCGTGATACGC
>JBCDIY010000183.1:0-3875 GCA_038748435.1 Pseudomonadota bacterium
CACGCTCAATATTATTATAATTATTGTTGTTACCAATTGCGTCAGTAACGTTATCAATTATAATCGGATTTTATACGAATGTACAATCACATTTTCGTATAGTTTATGTATTGACTGTTAATTGATAGGACACAAATCCGATACCGCTCTCATGAGGTGTTTTCCTGCCATCCTTTTTTATCCAGGTTTTTTAAAATAATGATACTTCATTCGTTGATAATCAAGTGGTCTCATCGATTTTTTTACCCTGTTTTTTTGTAATGAAACTTTGCATCAAATGTTGTAGCGCGTTTTGTTGTGCGCGTGTCTTTTTTATTTGTGTCATGCCTTCACGTATCATGGCGTGGCCTTGGCCCAAGATTTGATTTAGATTTGATATGTTTTGACGAACCCACGCAATATCTTCAGGTGTTTCAATAGTATATAAATGGCAACGATGTATTGTTTGACTTTCGTCTAATCGTGCAAACCCAGTTATCTCAAAGGGTTGCGGCGATAAAAAATCGGCGAGCTTTTCTTGGTATATTGGTGCCGCGGCGGGTTTAAAAAAACCAAAATACATCAATGGGGGATGTTCATAAGGGAGTAAATTGTAGCGATAACAAATTTTTTCGATAAGCTGTGTTAATGGCGGACTGTAAACCACTTTCGCTAGACAAACATATCGGGCACGTTGAATCAGTACCGTTTCGTTAAGTTCTACGGTTATCGGTTGTGGGGGGAATAAATTTTCAATGTCGTCAAACCACGCTGGACGAAGCGCATTCTCAACTACATGTAGCAGTGGCATCGCATAGGGTAGCGGTGTTGGGTAACATCGGTCGTGTGGATGTATCGTGTTTAAAAAAGACCAAACTCGACGCTGCATTATTTCAGGCAACAACGCACATAGACTGTGATAAGTGGGGTTACTTTGAAATGTCATTTTAAATTTCCTCTTGTTATTCACGTTGAGGCAATTGTTTGGCCAGTTAGTTTATCCACGCACCACATGAGCAAGACAGACGTCACAACGATAGACTAACCGCAAACAATGCAATACGGCACAGCTATACAACGAGCTAATCGTTCAATCGTGTGTGTTGGGATGGTTTAAACCTGACCTGCCCACCGAAATTGACAGTGGATTGATATGCGTTTAGATTGCGCGAACAGCGCGAGTTTGATAATCTGCTCATGATGTCGTCAACTCCTTAATAGTTGTCGATGTTAGTGTAGTCGCGGTGTTCTAGCACTGCGGCTGCACGTTAAATTTAAAGATTTTACATCGTAAAATAAAATATAGCGTGAATAAATTAACGTGCAATTTATCCACACCGTTTCGATTATAATCTCTAAAACAAATCTGCACAAGTCGTCGAATAAAATAATTTTCGGTGATTTTTTAAACCGTTTATTGACAAAACGTTTAACCTTATCGGAACCATTTTAGTTTAATGGCATCTGCACTTGCGCCTCGAAATTTTTAAAAGATTAACGTTTTTCACGGTTTTTCTCCGCTTTTTTTTGCTTAACTCAGATAATGCGCGTGACTGAGATAGCTATTTCCGGTTTGTTTACAATCGACAGTTTCTCTAGCAAAAAATCATTTATCGGTGCGTAAACAATTAACAAGCGGCGGTTGCAAAAATTTTTAAAACACAGAATAATAATTTTTGTTAGCAGGCAAGCAATTGACATGAAACACCAAATTGAATGTTTTTAAACAGCCGCGTGTTTGTCTCTAAAACAAAGGCACAATCCTTTATAAAAGAACAATCAACTCAAATAATAATTTAGGGTGCGCTTGCCGAGAATTTACTGTAATTTATTTATGTCTATGTCAAATCGCACGGGATAAATCCTCTTAATTTATGCGATGAAGAAGACAATTTAGGTGACTGCTGCGCTTGTGTGGAATGTTAATGCAACATAGGTGAATTTGCAAAGCTGATGTATCGCAGCAGCATCAAGGGGCTAATGAAAGTGGTACATCGTTAGTGAAATGGATAAGCAAAGACGCTTTAATTTACTTAAGGAGAGGCGCATGAGACGTTTATTGAATTGGTTTCGCAAAAAACGCTTAGCGAACGTTGCCGAATGCTATTGATGCGGGGCAATTAGTCAAAGAAAACGCATGGCTCCATTTTGTCACCACGGAATATCCTTTTTAATAGATTATTCATCTTGTCTAAAATGGAGCTATATCATTTTGTTAGCGTATTTAATACAGTAGTCAATTACTTTCACAATGGCGTAAAATACGTTGTATAATCAGTTTGAAGGAGTCGAAAGTTGAATAGCGTCAAGTTACAATTAACCCATTTCCCAAGGACAGGCAAAATGAAATTTTTTCACCATCTTCTAGACTTGTATAGCCAATGGTTGTTTTTTGTCACACTCATTAACTTTGTTGGTTTCCTTCTATGTATTAATCCATCCTGGTTTGCCTACCCGACAACGGTGTTTTTTTGCAGCAGTCTATTGATGGCACTCATTCTCACTGGCATACAGGCGTTTCTTGGTAAAGGCACCAAGCTGCTTTTGCATCGAAGTTAAACTAACTCGCATGAAATAGCGTATCCTGGCGAGCTTGTTTCAAGTCACATACGGTATAAGGATATTTGTAATCGCGTGGGTAGGATAAAAGATAAGCTGCATAGTCATGCAAGCTTTTAAACAAATGTTGATGTTGGCGTTGGTTCTTTACAATTTGTTGAATCACTTGGTTACGCCAAAGATCCATTTGTGTTGTGTCCTTTAAATTAGCGTAGCAAAATCGTGTTTGTTGAGAAATTAGATAATTTGTCCAACAAGCAAGTTCATGAATCGTGTGGTGTGTTTTTGGAGAAATATAACTGCCCAGTTTGGAACGTTGGTTGTTCAAGTTGGCCAATTGCGTATTGAGGACGATTGATAATGATAATAGTTCATTTCTTGAGTCTTTCGGTAGTGGTTTTGTAAATTGTGCTGTATTTGCAGCACAAAAATTATAGACATCCTCATAACGATTGGTTACTAAACGACTTTGCGTAATTAACTGATTAAAATCGTTATGAATGGCTCCGCTATTGTTTGCATAGTTATGATAAACAAATGTGGTGAAGCCAAATATAAACACAATCAGCGTTTTGTTTTCTCTGGCAAAAAGCCCAATGCGGGCAAGACCCTGCCAAAGCGTAAAAATAAAACGTAACAGTGTTTGGAAAATACAAATTACGAATCGAGCGATAGGTTGGAAAAACTCTGAAATGTACCTCATGTCTGGACTCACTACATCAATCATCCCACTGGAGTCTGGGGAGTATTCATTTACCTTGGCATGAGTAAGGCTTTATTCTATCTGATCCAAGTTGATGTGTCAATAAATGAACAAATGTGTTAGGCAAACTCTATTAATTAAACCTATAAATTATACACTTAGAGGCAAGGTAAAGGAGAAAAAACATGCAAAAAGAAAAGGATTTAGCGAGTATTCAGTGCTATCTTCAGAAAATAGACTTACAGCCCGTGGTTGAGCGTTTAGTGCGACTGGAGCACTGGGCGTTGAATGAAGCCAAAGACGCAGTGCAGCAATATCGGAATTACCTTTTTTTAAAATTAAAATACCCAGAAAAAAAATTGCCACCGTCAAAAGATATTGACGACGTGTGGCACGCGCATATTCTGCATACGAAAGCCTATCGTGATTTCTGTGAGGAAATTGCCCCCTATTCAAACATGCCTTTTCTTGACCATTGGCCCCAATTGCCGCATTCCGCAGCCGACAATACGCTGGTGCAGTTGTTTGCAGAAACGCAAAATCTATATCAAAAAGAGTTTGGTGAATACCTTTATCAAGTGCGGCCTACGGGATTTTGGCGGTTTTGGGCACGATTGCAGGTGGGGATAAAAAA
>JBCDIY010000184.1:0-3869 GCA_038748435.1 Pseudomonadota bacterium
AAGTAACCTGATATGATGAGAACCTTAATTTTTGCGGTTAACATAACTGGAAAACTTTAAAATATAATAACTATCAATTGACTACCCAACAATAAATAATAGTGAGGACAAATATGTTGTATAGAAAGTTAGGTAACACTGGATACGATGTAAGTACAGTTGGTTTTGGCACCTGGCAAATCGGTGGGGGACGTTGGGAAGTCAGCTCGGAAGAAGAACGTATTGCCTTATTACGCAAAGCGAATGATTTAGGCGTGAATATATTTGACGTTGCTGTTGTCTATGGACAATACAAGGATGAGAATGGTTACTTACAAAGTAAAGCCCAAGAATTATTAGGCCAAGCCTTTGAAAAAAAACGTAAACACGTGATTTATTGTGTAAAGCTTGGTCAGTTTGATGAGTTCTCTCATCAACATGATTATCAAGCACAACGCATTGTGCATCAATTTCAACAATCATTACGACGATTAAAAACAGATTATATTGATATAGCACTTATTCATGCGCCTTCGATTGCTGTTGTAAAAAATCAAAGTGCGATCAGCGTATTGCAAACTTTGAAAGCTTTAGGCCATATTAAGTCTATTGGCTACAGTTTCGAAGCCGAGCCAGAGCATGTACAACACACATTATCACAAAAAATTGATGTCATCATGCTGCAATATAATTTATTAGATCAAGAATGTGCAGAAAGTATTGCGTTAGCTAGAGAACATGGGATCGGTATTCTAGTCGGTGGGCCTTTTAAACGGGGTTATCTGACAGGCCAATATAAAAATAGTAACGATTTTCCAAAAGACGATGATTATTGGCAATGGAATATAACTAACAACCCTGGAAAAGTGGAACACATTTTAAATCGTGTCAATGAGATGCTTAACACTTACGGAACACCAGAAAATTTACGGCAAGAGAGCTTAAGATTTATCTTAAGCCAGCAAGGTTCAAATTCGTGCATTATTGGACATCGAAATATTGAGGAAGTTATAGAGAATATCAATGCAGTAAATCAATTCGCTGATTCATTAACCTTTAAACCCGTCCTTATAGAAGACCAGGCCAAAGAAGATGCGACAGAATTATAAAACAGTTAATCTTTTACACATAATGCAATTGATGTACTGATAGCAAAACTAATGATTAATAGCTCTAAATTTGTTAGATTAAAACCAAATTGATTAGGATAGGTTTTAATTGATAACGTAAAAATAAGCTGTAGCAACGCACTGCCTAGCATAATAATGACTGCAGCAAAGCTTGTTGCGGTAGAACTTAAATTTTTTGCATTATTCTTCGCAATTAAGACATATCCTAAATTTTGCACACTTGCAAGTATTCCCAAAGTCAAAAAAAGTAAGATTAAATAACTTACATCAAGAACTTTTACATAATTGATAACCATGATAATCATTAACGAAACCACTGCGCCAATGAGCATCAGCAGTTTACGGCGGTTAAGTGTATCCGCTAACCAACCAACGGCAGGCGATCCTAAGATCATCCCAAGATAGATCATGCTAATGATAATTGATGCTTGTAAATTGGTGACATTCTCATGTGTTTTTAAATACCAATCTCCCCAAAGCGCACCTAATATCATCATCGGTAAATTCATTAAACAAATATAAATCGCGTAAAGCCAATTTTGAAAGCAACTGACGACTTTTAATAAAGCTAAAAACCAACTAAAAAAACGTTCTGATACTTGTTTATTTTCATTTAAGAGCGCAATATTTGTATATTTAAAATTTAGCACCCAAATAAAAAAACCAATGCTTGAAAAAATCAACATTAAGTATCGCCAACTCATAAATAATAACGCAAAAGGAAAGCAAACTTGTACAAACAGACCGCCTAATAAACCAATCGTTATACTTAATCCGACTGCCAAAGCACTCCTATTTTCAGGTACGCTCTTAACCGCAATCCTAAGACACCCAAGGAAAATCAAAGCATGTAGCCCCCCTAAACTCAGTCTTATCATGACTGCAGTTTGATAATTCTGGGCTAAAGCAAAACCTAATGTCAAAACTCCAGAGAAAAATATGGCTATTGTTAAAAGTTTTCTAACAGAGAATTTATCTAACAAATAACCACACGGGAAAAAAGCAATCGCTACGGCATATAGATAACAGGAAGATAAATTTTCGAGTTGATATTTCGACAAATGCCATTCGGTGATTAAGGCATCCGATAAACTATTAATTAAATTAAGTTGGGCAAATGCGTAAAAGAAACAAGACGCACTAATAATACAAATTATCCATGGATTAATGTTTTTTTTTATCATAATTATCTTTAAAAATTGCTGTTATTTTTGAAGGTACATTGTATCGACTTCGCGAGATAGAATCAAAATATAGGTATTTTTGCTTAAATTAACTGCACATGATAAACCCAAGTAGATTTAACCCTAAAAAAATCACCCCTAAAAAATCCTGGGTTTTCTTCAGTAGGAATATTTTTATAGATATGTTTTCATATACATCTGAATTTTGTGATGATGTGACTTTATCACATTAAATTTTCAATAAGGAACATAACGATGCATTTAACAAATGGGAATGAAAAAAATAAAGAATTGTCATCCTGGCTATTGACTTCAACTAACTCAATACCAGATGCTAAAAAAATAGAGCGATATTTAAAAAAAGCAGAAACGCTTTATGATAAAGAACTCACCCATGCCACACAAATGCAACTTGCATTAGAGCAGACCGAAGATAAACTATTCATGCTCGGCAAGACAATCGCTGAATTAAAAGCAGCATTAAAAAAAAACAACCATACCAATAAGTACAATACACAGTCAAAATAAATTTAGTATTTCATCACAACCATGATGAAAATAATACGCCTTGTTTTTCATGCCTGATAAGACGTATTTAAAAGGAAAAAATGGACTCGTTTTTACGAACTACTGATAATTTTCGATATAAAAGATATCGGATTGATGAGGAAATAAATAATGGGAACACCCCAAGGCATCGGCATTAATTTATATTTGAAGTTAATTAAACCGTTTATTACTATTATTAATTATCGTTGCAAGACCTTCGGACAGGTAGCACTGATTGCTATGGCCTTCAGTGTTGCTCTGCCCGCTTTTTCGCACTGTTGCCCGGGTCGTTGTTGCCCAATGTCGCCCGAAGCAAAAGCCTTGGCAAAGATACTCACACGGTTTCAAACAACAAAAGTAACAGAAAAGCTACCGAAAAATGCAGTGAGTTCGCCAAGCCGCACAAAAATTTCATCCGCGCCTCATGCGCACTTGAACTTAACGCCATCGGAAGGCACTCATCGCACGGAGCCTGATCAATGACACCGTGCTTTTCTCTTTTTTCGTTTATCCGTTCGCGCCGACGTGCCAGTAAGGTCACACCGATGAATATAATTAACGTGACCCACTGGCCGTGGCACCTATCTTCAGTGATAGGGTTGGCGCAAATGCGCTTTGCCTCTCGAAGTGCTCGCACTGTTTGCTTCTTGCACTTCAGAGGCATCTTTTTTAAAGGCGCAAAAACTATGCTTTACCTTTATAGAAAATACTACCGCCAGAACCAATCTGACCGATTCACCCACATCATAAAAACAATTTACGGGTGCATCTCGTCTATCGTGGCAATGATGGTTCTGACGATAGTCCTCCTTTGGCGCAAAGGGGCACTTTTATTGTATCCCTTCCGCCCTTTTTTTGCAGCAGCCCAAGACTCCAAATCCATCAGACTAAGAAAAACAATTATGGCGTCACTCGCTATTTTTTTTAATGACGATGTTTTAGGAGAGTTACATGAACAAGTCAATCACTGATTTAACCGTCACACACCCGACTCAATCTATTCACTCACAATTTTGGAAAGTTTGGT
>JBCDIY010000185.1:0-3841 GCA_038748435.1 Pseudomonadota bacterium
CCCTAACCAATTGACATGCATACTACCAACGAGAAAAGCACCGATTAAAACCATAGCCATGATGCCGAACTGAGTTTGAAAATAACATATCACACGTTCATTGACGCAAAATAATTGGTTAACTTTATTGACTGAATGAGTATTCACCGAAAATAATTTTCCTGGTACATAAACCATATCTAACAATTGTCCATCACAAGGCATATGGTAACGATGATAATCCTCTGGTGCCAAATAAAAAGTAATCGCTTGGCCCTGGTAAAATGGCCTTGCTTTATTTTCATCGTCATTTAACAAAGCAGTGATAGAATAATGTTTACCTTTAGCTTGCAGCAGCTGATCTTGATTAATTTTTCCATAATGATAAATCGTCGCATCGACAGGACTAACGATAATATTGTGATCTTCATCTATGGGGCGGCTATCTGCTGTTAATTTGCGGGTAAAAAAGGCATTAAAATTTTCATACGTCGATATATCTTTTTCTAAAGCATCTGTCAGTTCAACGTTATAGATTTTTATAAAAATTTTAATTAACTTGTTTTTAATCAAAGGTGTTTTTATGCGAGTAATTTTCTTGACAATGTTAGTTAATAATTTTTGTGGTAAAAAGCTTTGTATATTGGCAAAAAAACGGCTAAAACTCACGTTACTTCTCTTTAATTAATGCTAAATAATTTTCATAACGCCAATGGGCGATGTGATTGTGTTTAACGGCATCTATCACACCACAACGCGGTTCATGTTGATGGCTGCAATTACGAAATTGACACTTTTCCAAATAAGCTTTGAAATCTACAAACCCAGCGGCTATTTCAGTACGGGTTAAAAAATCCAGCTGAAAATCACGCATGCCTGGAGAATCTATCACACAGCCAGTTTGGTCTAGATGATATAAATTGGCAGTGGAAGTCGTATGTTTACCATGTAGATGGGTAGAATCAGCAATACGCGCATTGGCACCGCTGACTAATTGATTTAACAACGAAGATTTCCCCACACCGGATTGACCGACAAAAATAGAATTTTTGCCTTGCAACTGGAGACACAATTGTTTAATGGAACCAATATCGTAAATACTCGTTTGTAACATAGGAACATTCATAACTTGATAATAGTCTAGTTGGGTTGCCAACTTAGCATCAGCATTTAATAAATCGCATTTGTGCAACAAGATAATGCTATTTAAATGAAAATAATGTGCAGCGACTAAATAACTATCTAATAATAATAAATTTGTCTTAGGGATGGGGGCACAAACAATATTAAATTGATCGATATTCGCAGCAAGTAGTTTTTTTTGCTTACCTTGTTGACGCCAAACCAAACCATGACGTGGATGGATGGCGACGATAACGCCAGTATCGTCAGGCGCTTTACGCCATACAACTTCATCACCAACGGCAAAGGCAGCTAAATTTTGCCGTACACCACAGCGATAAATCTGCTGATCGGAATGTTCGACATCGGCAAATTTACCGTAATTAGCAATGACGGTGCCGATCAATTCCTGGCTTAATTGACCTGCAGCAATGGCATTTGCCAACTCAGCCTCAGATAAGTTATTTACAATATCGGCATGACGTTCGCTTATACGCTTTTGTTGCTGTTTCGATAGTTTTCTTTTGCTCATTAATGCCTGATTTTATGTTAAATTAATATCATAAGTTTAGTTTTATTGTTTAAAATAGGTTATGTTTTTTTAAAATGAAAATATACTTAGTTGGCGGTGCCGTCAGGGATACTTTACTCGACTTGCCGGTAAAAGAAAAGGACTGGGTCGTGGTTGGGGCTACACCAGAGATGATGTTAGCGCGTGGTTTCAAGCCCGTAGGTAAGCACTTTCCTGTGTTTATCCACCCCAAAACCGGTGAGGAATATGCCTTGGCACGCACTGAGCGCAAAACTGGACACGGTTATAGCGGTTTTAGCTTTCATGCTGACAAGGACGTGAGCTTAGAACAAGATTTATTGCGCCGCGATCTAACTATCAACGCCATTGCTATGGACGAAAACCAAAGACTGATTGATCCATTTCATGGCGCAGCGGATTTAAAAGCTAAAAAAATCAAGCATGTTTCTGCTGCATTTAGTGAAGATCCGGTAAGAATTTTACGTGCCGCTAGATTTTATGCACGTTTCCAACCGCTTGGGTTTTATATTGCTAAAGAAACTTTAGATTTGATGTCTGCTATGGTCAAAGCCGGCGAGGTCGATTACTTAGTTGCTGAACGTGTATTTCAAGAAATGGAAAAAGCTTTAGGTGAAGACCAGCCGCAATACTTTTTCACTAGCTTGCGCGACTGTGGTGGCTTAAAAAAATTATTGCCTGAAATAGATAATCTATTTGGCGTGCCGGCGAAACCAGAATACCATCCAGAAGTCGACACGGGCATTCATTGCATGATGGTAGTGCAACAAGCAGCGCGATTATCTAAAGATAAACCAGTACGCTTTGCCGCGTTAACGCATGATTTAGGTAAGGCACTGACACCAAAAGCGGAATGGCCGAGTCATAAAGGCCATGAAAAAAATGGTTTAGCCTTATTGACTCAACTGTGTAAACGCTTGCGTGTGCCGAATGAATATAAAGATTTAGCTAAATTAGTCATGCACTATCATGGTGAAGTGCATCAAGCGTTAGCAATGCAATCTTCTACTGTGGTAAAGCTGCTGGAAAAATTAGATGTATTTCGCCGACCAGAACGCTTTGAGAAATTTTTACTGGCTTGCACCGCCGATTTTAACGGTCGTTTAGGCTTTGAAGATGCCACTTACCAACAAGCAAATTTTTTACGTCAATGTTTTCAACTGGCAAAAAAAGTTGACGTTAAAGCGCTGATTCAAGCAGGTTTTACAGGACAAACCTTAGCAAAAAAAATTCATGAAGCACGGGTTAACCTGATTAAAAGTTCAAAAAATTAACGTTTTTATTGTATCGCATGCAATTGATGGATAAAATAGTAGCTATTTTTAATACTTCAAGAACTATTGTTATTACGCAATGAAGAAAATAGGCCTATTTTTTATATTGTTAATGTTAGTTGGGTGCGCACAAAAACAAGATGTGCTGTTTTATGCCAAACATCCACAAGCGTTACGACAAGTTTTATTAGAATGCAATACAACAAACTCACTTGTCGCTTCAAGTGAAAAATGTCGTCGTGCCATGAGTATTTATAAGCAACTTGTTGCTTTGCAATTACAATCCACAACTGAACCGCAACAGTTAGGCAAATCTATTATCGCCGATGAAATTGCAATCGCTCACTTAAAACAAAAACTTAAACAGTTAAACACTAAGCAACAAGAAAAAATACTTAGTCGTAAACTTGCAAATTTACAAAAAACTTTGCAGATTAAATTATATTTTGCTGCCAGTGCAATCGGTATGGCACCATAGGATTTACACATGTTGACTCAATATTTTCCTTTATTATTAACTATTCTGGTTTTATTATCCGGTTTCATTTGGTTAATATATAAATTGTTTTTTGCCAAAAAACGCTTAAAACTGCAAAAAAAGCCACCACGTATTGTGCATTATTCACAGTCTTTTTTTCCGATATTATTAATTGTACTCGTCATAAGGACTTTTGTTTTTCAGCCCATGATAGTGCCTAGCGGTTCTTTGGAACCCACGGTTCTCACAGATGAATTTATGCTGGTGAATATGTTCAAATACGGTTTACGGTTGCCTGTTATTCATACGAAGATCTTGCCTATTAGTGAACCACAACGCGGTGATATCGTCGTGTTTCGTTTTCCCGGTAATCCCAGTGTTAATTTTGTCAAAAGAGTGATCGGTTTGCCTGGCGATCATATCGTCTATAAAGATAAA
>JBCDIY010000186.1:0-3832 GCA_038748435.1 Pseudomonadota bacterium
GAGCTTACAGGGACGTATTCATAGCGTGTTTGGGAAAATCCTTGCCCTTTTCTGCGATATTTTAGCATAAATTTGCTGCTTAAAATTCGTGGGGATCACTCAGTTCGCGGGGATGACAAATCCTATTTATACAACACCTTTAAAAAAAGATGATCTAATGAAACATAAGTTGCGTGTTTATATTTTTAGTAACTTTTGAAAACAACCCTCAAACCTGTTAAGATGCGCTCTCAATATAAAATAAGGTATTTAAGTATGTTAAATAAAATTATGATGAGGATCATTCTTCTATTAACTTCTGCATTAACTCTAGCAGGCTGTGCCACCATTGCCTCTGGTAGTACACAGACTATTAACGTTCGCGCTATAGATAGCGTCCACCATCGCATCATCCCTGGTGCTAAGTGTGTTGTTGCTGATAATCGCGAGCATGTCTATCACATCAATACCAATCCCGGCCATACGATTGTATCCAAGGGGCAGGGTGCTTTAAGGGTGAGTTGTCGCAGACATGGTTATTACCAAACTCACGTCGGTGTTGGTTCGAGTTTCAATGCCTGGACGATAGCAGATATTATCTTCTGGCCTAGTGCGATTGTCGATGTTTACAGCGGTGCTTATCAAAAATATCCTTCACACATTACGGTGATCATGGCACGTGGGCACAAACCTCAGCATGCTAAAAAGCCTAAGCGCGTGCATGAAACTATTAGATAATTACCGTTCGCGCAAAGCACTTTGTTGTACGCTTTGTAATGGCGATAATAAGTAATTCAAAATAGATTTTTCCCCGGTAATGATATTCACTGTAACCGTCATGCCGGGGATAATGCGCAATTTATCTTTGTTGGTGCCGATATAATTTTTATCTGTCACTAAGGTGACTTCATAGAAATTTTTGCCTTGTTTATCCGCAAAAGAGTCGGCACTGATGGAGACTAGTTTAGCATCGAGACCACCGTAACGTGCATAATCAAAAGCACTGACTTTTATTAAAGCCTTGTCGCCAGGTTTGATAAAACCGATATCACTCGCTTTGATCGATGCTTTGATCGAAAGCTTGTCATCTAGTGGTACGATTTCCATGATTTGTTCGCCGGGATCTACTACTTCGCCGATTGTGGAAACATTAATTTTATTTACAATACCATCGACTGGCGAATAGATATCTGTGCGCAATAAGCGATCTTTATTCGCAGTGATAGATTCATTTAATACGTTAAGTTCTGCTTTGGCTTTGTTTAATGCATCTCGGGTGGTACTGCGATATTGTTCTTGCTTTTCTAAAATTTGCGATTGAATGGCGGCTAAGTTTTTTTCTAATTTTAATTTATCTAGTTTTGACATAATGCCTTGGTCCGCCAACGGGCCAATGACTTTTAATTCTTTTTCTGAGAGTTGATAAGATTTTTTCAATACTTGCAGTTGTTCTTCTAGCGCATTTTTATTGATTTTAAATATTCTCGCAGCATTGGAAGCAATATTGGGATGTTGTTTGGTAAAATTTTCTGGGAATTTAATTTGTTGCAATCCTTCTAACTCAGCATTTAAGCGGGCAACTTCAGCAACTAACACAGCTTTTTTTACCGAGTCACTATTATAAGCGGCAGCAAAACGTGTGTCGTCTAGTTCCATTAAAAATTGGCCTTTTTTAACGACTTCGCCTTCCTTGACATTAATGGCTTTAACAATACCGCCTTCTAAGTGTTGTATTACTTGAATACGTGAGGCTGGGACAACTTTGCCTTGAGCAATGGTAAAAGTTTCGATTTTAGCAAAGTAAGCCCAAGCGCAAGCAAATACCAACAGTGCGATAATAAGATAAAGTAAAAACATAGATATTTTAGTGGCTTCAGTATGCAAGTGGTTTTCACTATCGCGGATATAATCTAGTTGCGATGAAGTTTTTTGTGTGGATTCAGTCTTTTTTGACTTTGTCTTTGGCTTCATGACTTTCCTTTGATGCATTGGTTTGTGACTGTTTAAGTAAGCTGAGAATTTCCTCTTTAGGCCCATCTGCAACGATATGTCCTAATTCCATAAGTATAATACGATCGACTAGATTAAGCGTCGATGCTCGATGCGAAACCAGTATCAGGGTCTTGTCTTGAATAACTTGCCGAAAATGCTTGATAAATGTTTGCTCTAAACCATTATCAAAATAGGCACAAGGATCATCTAGCAGATAAATATTCGGTTCGGCTAAAATCATTTGTGCGAGGGCAATGGCTTTAATTTGGCCGGCAGAAAGATTTTCTCCTTTTTCGCTGACTCTTAAATTCATACCTAAAGGATGTTGTTGAACAATTTGATCCACACCGGTGATCTGGGCGATGCGTAGAATTTTTTCATCGTCAGCTTGGGGATTAGCCAATTGTAAATTTTCATGTAATGTACCGGCAAACAATGTATTTTCGTGTGCTAAGTAATGTACATTTTTGCGTAAATCAGAAGGTTCGATTTCATTGTTATCGGTGCCATCGATGCGTAACATGCCACTGCTAGGTATATAGTAACCAGCAATGAGTTTGAGTAGTGTTGATTTGCCGGCGCCAATGCGGCCAATAATACCAACTTTCTCACCTTGTTTAATCGTTAAGTTAATATCTTCTAACGCATTAACACGTTGCGATGCATAATGAAAGGTTAATTTTTTTATTTCTATATCACCATTTAAATTGGGTCGATGTAAATAATGCTTACCTGGTCTTCTGTCGGTGCCGAGTTTCATAATGCTAGTGAGACGCTCTAAGGCAATTTGACTACGACCTAAGTGAGTGAATAAGGTCGCGATTTGGCTGACTAATAACGCACGTCCAGTTAAAATCAATACGGCGACTAAACCACCTAAACTTAAGGCGCCGCCTAAAATTAAATATACGCCGTAAATCACCACACCAACTGTGGTAAATTGCTGCAGCAGTGTAGTAATATTCAGTGAAATTGCCGTATAAAAACGCGATGCTTCCAAAGCTTTTTGCGTGGCTAAAGCACTTTCTTGCCATTGCTTTTGCATGTAACTTTCTACCATTAATGATTTAATACTGGCCAGACCAGCGATAGCGTCGATTAAAACATTTTCCTTGTTGATCGAACCGGCGATGTATTTATCTGTTTGTTTACGTGCTGGGGTTGCTAATAATAGTGAGATGAACAAGATTAAAATTACCGCAATCAGTGGGATCCAAACGATAGGGCCACCGATCCACCAGATAAAAAATAAAAATAAAAAAATAAACGGTAAATCAACAAAAGCAATTAAACTTGCTGAAGTAAAAAAATCTCTTAAATTAGTATATTGTTTAAAATTACTAATAAAATTTCCCGTGCGGGCTGGTTTTGAATTAAAGCTTAAGGAGAGTAATTGTCGCATTAAGCGATTCGCTAACACCTGATCTGCCTGACTGCCAAGGCGTTCGATTAAATAATTACGTATCATGCGTACGATAAAATCAAAAATAAAAAATATCGTAACGCCAATGGCTAATGCCCATAAGGTTACAGTAGCCGCATTGGGTAAAACTCTATCGTATACATTTTTGATGAATAAAGGGATAACTAAAACAAAAATATTCGTAATAAAAGTTGCAATAAATAAATTGACATATAAACGCTTATGTTCAGTCAATGCGGACCAAAACCATTGTTTGCCGGGTTGAGCCTCTGGCTCAGTGAAGTGGCGATAATTGATTTCTAAAATATAACCGGCGTATTGTTGTTGCAATTGTTTCGCCGCTAAATTTGTCGTTTGCCAATTATCGTTAAATCCAATTACATCAGCACTACCATCTTTATTGAATTTCTCAATAATGCACGCTTGATTATTTTTTAA
>JBCDIY010000187.1:0-3790 GCA_038748435.1 Pseudomonadota bacterium
CAATTTTATTGCTAATAAAATACCCATAAAAAAGAAAAAAATACACATTTGTTTATTTCTTTTGCGGTACAATAATTAAGCTTCTCATTCATTCAATAAATTTTCTAGTATTTTTATAAACTTGCACTATACTTAAAATTATGTCACCATCTTGTTTTTTTTATACGCAAACTTTATAGACAATCATAACATATTATGTTTAAGATAAAGCCAATTTACCAAGTCATTGTTACTTTGATAGTTTTCTTTTTTGCTATCAATTGTGCTCGAGCCAATGTTTTAAATGACATTTGGGGAGTTGCACCACCAAATTCATTTTATCTTGGCATGTGGTCGGTACATTTTTCTAAACGTGGTGAAAGACGCGATAACAATACCAACGATTTGATCGGTATTGTTTATCATTCGCTTTTCTTTGGTACGTTAAGAAATTCTTGGAGTACTCGCATGTGGGCCGGCGGCATTCAACGTAATTTCTTCGCTATTCCATTTGGCAATGGTTTTGTCTACACGCTTGGTTATCGCGCAGGTTTAGTTTCAGGTTACGATGGCAGGATGATGAAGCTCGCAGATAAAACACCGGTACTACCTTTCGCACAATTACTCACAGCAATTCGCTACAAACACTTTGCTGCAGAAATCTCTTATACTGGCATCGTCATTTCAGGCGAGCTATTCTTTGCTTTTTAAGCAGGTCACAAAAATTTACCATGCTTTTTAACTTTAATTGCTTAATTCCTTAAAGCTTGGTAAATTCGTAGCTTATGAAAAAGCCACACGAAACTGCGTTAAACATCCTCACGCTCATTCAATTTTGTGAGCGCTTTTGCTTTTATGCTGTCGTTTCTAGTCTGATTCTTTTCTTTTCTCGAGTTTATCGGTTAGATGACACGGTCAACTATGGTTATTTTGCCGCTTTTTTTGGTTTATCATTTGGTTTTTCTGTCGTTGGTGGTTGGCTAGCTGATAAAGTGTACAGTTATATCAAAATCATCGGTCTTGGTCTTATATTAGTCTGTATTGGCTCTTTCATTTTAATTTTATTATCACCCACCACTTTTTTTTATGGTTTAGCTTGTATGAGTATCGGCGTTGGTTTTTTTAAACCTAACATTACCAGCTTGGTCGGTTTGCTTTTTGAAAAAGATAGTGCCAGACGTAGCGAAGCTTATACAATTTTTTATATGGGCATCAACTTGGGAAGCTTTATCGGCATTATCTTAAGTAGTTTGATGTTAATTTACTTTAGTTGGCGCAGTGTTTTTTTTATCGCTTGGCTCGCTAGCTTAAGTGGATTAATCATTTTTCTTGTTACGCAAAAATACTTTGCGCCACTAACGCATAAAAGTATTAACAAACATACTAAAATCACGCAAACGAAATTAATACAATCGAATGGGTTGGTTAGTATTGGCTGTGTTATTTTGGTCTATATCAGCTATCTACTCATCATCCACAGTTTAGTGACAGCAGAAATATTAATTGGATTATTCTTAGTCGGTATCTTATATATTTTTAAGGCTTTAATGCAACAGCATTTAGGCAAACAAGCTTTAGCTTTCTTATTACTGTTAATTTTGAATATCTGTTTTTTTGCTTTATTTCAACAATTATTAAGTTCCATTAATCTTTTTACCGATAGAACCGTGGATAGGGATTTATTTGGTTTTATTGTCCCCACAACCTCATTACAAAGCATCAATCCGGTGTTAGTTGTGCTATTCGGGCCTTTAGTTATTTTACTGTGGAAAAAACTACGGCAAATCAATTGGGAACCGAGTATTTCTGGGAAATTTTCTTGGAGTTTTGTGTTTTGTGTTGCTGCATTTGCCACTTTAGCAGCATCGGCTTATTTCGCCGCGATAAGTGACGGCAAAAGTAATTTTCTCGCATTGATTTTAACTTATGTGTTTATGACCTTAGGCGAATTATTTATCGGTCCCATCGGTTTAACTGCAGTCACGCAATTAGCAAGCGATGATTTGTTGGCATTTATGTTAGGGATTTGGTATCTAGGCACAGCGATTGGCAATTATTTTTCTGGCATCCTGGCTGGTGTGACGACTGCAATCAGCGATAAAATTTCTCCGATTGCTCATCATACTATCGCTAAAATCTATGCCTTTGGATTTTTTGAATTATTGCTTATGTCAATTTTTGTATTGATTTTTGCACTTTTCTGCCAAGTGTTAATCACAAAGTATTTAAAGATAGAATTTTAACTTTAAACCCAGTTTCTGGGCACTAAAAAATCTTCATATAATTTTTCTTCCGGGCTATTGGGTTCCGGTTGCCAGTTATACTGCCAATTGACCACCGGCGGCAGCGACATCAAGATAGATTCTGTACGCCCACCACTTTGTAAGCCAAATAACGTGCCGCGGTCATAGATTAAATTAAACTCAACATAGCGGCCGCGGCGGTAAGTTTGAAAGTTACGTTCTTTTTCGGTAAAGATATGCTGCTTACGTTTTTTTAAAATTGGCACGTAGGCAAGTAAGAAATGTTCACCGACGCGCTTGATAAAAGCCAGTGTATCGTGAAAACCCCATTGATTTAAATCATCAAAAAATAATCCACCGATGCCACGTGCTTCTTGCCTATGCTTAAGATAAAAATACTCATCACATTGTTTTTTAAATTGCGGATAGATATCCGTTCCAAAAGGCTCACAAGCTTGTTTTGCCATCTCATGCCAATGAATACAATCCTCAGCAAACGGGTAATACGGCGTTAAATCAAATCCACCACCAAACCAAAATATAGGTTTACCGGCATTGGTTTGGGTTTCAATGTAACGTAAATTCGCATGAGTCGTTGGTACATAGGGATTACAAGGATGGACAATAATCGACACCCCCATAGCGCTGAAAGGCTGGCCTTCTAACTCTGGACGCCGCAGTGTCGCCGCTGGAGGCAGTTGCTTCCCTTGTACATGGGAAAAGTTAACGCCGCAACGTTCAATGGTGGTACCTGCTTCTAATACCCGGGTTTGTCCACCGCCTCCAGCACCATGACGCCAATCTTCAATATGAAATTTTTTATCTGCTTCATGTTCACTGATATTTTCACAAACTTGATTTTGCCACTTTAATAAAAAATTTTTGACTTGTGCTTGCTGTTCAATTGTCATGGTTAATCTCTTAAAATTTGTCCTGTGGTTGTATCAATAATTTTAGTTGGTCTGGCAAGTGAACCAACTTCTCCCGGCACGATTAAATCGATTTGTGTGCCAAACATCGTTTCTACCTCGGCTGCGGTTTTTGCAGGTGCCTCACCACTGTAATTTGCACTAGTGGATACAAGAGGATAAACAAAATTTTGGCAAATTGCCTTAACGATCGGATGCGATGATACGCGAATGGCAATTTTGTTATCTTGGCTACACACCCATTGCGGCACTTTAGTATTAGCGTTAAACACATAAGTCACTGGCCCTGGCCACAATGGCGTCAGCTCTTGCATCTTTTCTGGCGATATACCTGCAACTAACGGATAAGTCTTTTTAATGCTATCAGTAATTAAAATTAAACCCTTAAGTTCAGGGCGTCTTTTTAATTGCTTTAATCGTTGTACAGCAGCTTGATTAAACGGATCACAACCTAAGCCAAATACCGCTTCAGTAGGATAAGCGATAATTTTACCTTGTTCGATAACATCGATAATTTGTTTGTTCAATTGTTTTAAGTATTCTTGCAATTTTTATATCTCAAAAATATTTTTGTCGAGTTTTATAGTCTGTCATTCCAGAGCCATCCCCCTCTTTTTTCAAAAGAGGGGTTAGGGGAGA
>JBCDIY010000188.1:0-3770 GCA_038748435.1 Pseudomonadota bacterium
ATGTTGGCGCGGGAAATGCAAAAAAAACAAGGTATAAAAGTAGCGGTAGATTTTATTAAATTATATCTACAAAAAAATCCTTCGGTCAGAGGGTTAAAACGTTTGATCGAATTACAAATGCATAATGCCGATATGCAAATGCGTGAGCAATTAAATATCCTCAATGAAATCACTGCGAAAGTGTTAGAAAATAAACCGGTATATCGTTGCATTGAATGCGGCTTTGAAAGTAAAACTTTACATTGGTTGTGCCCACATTGTCGTCAATGGAGTACACAAAAGCCGATTCATGGTTTAGAAGGAGATTAATCGATGCCAGCAAAGGTAATCGTCGCCTTAGATTTTAATGAGATCAGTCAGGCGCAAAACTTTTTAACCCAAGTCGAACCGAATTTATGCAAAGTTAAAATTGGTAAAGCAATGTTTACTCGTTTTGGTCCAGAATGGGTCAAGCAAATTGTTGGATTAGGCTTTGATGTATTTTTAGATTTAAAGTTTCATGATATTCCGAATACCGTAGAACAAGCGTGCCACGCTGCAGCCGATTTGGGGGTGTGGATGGTAAATGTGCATGCATTAGGCGGCTTAAAAATGCTGCAAGCAGCCAAAGCCGGTGTGTCAAGAGCAAGTCATCAACCGAAATTAATCGCCGTGACGATTTTAACGAGTTTACAAGCACAAGATTGTATGGCCATCGGTCTGCCTACTAATGTGCAAGCTAATGTCGAACGTTTAGCACTGTTAAGTCAACAAGCCGGTTTGGATGGTGTGGTTTGTTCGGCACAAGAAGCGCGATCATTGCGTGCCAAACTTGGCCCTGAATTTTTATTAGTCACGCCGGGCATACGCTTAGAAACTAATAAAACTGATGATCAACAACGCATTATGACACCGGAAACGGCCATGCAGCAAGGCGCGAGTTATCTTGTCATCGGACGTCCGATTACTCAAGCGGCAGATCCTAAAAGTGTGTTGCAAGCGATTAATGCGAGTTTTTAATTTAATGGCACATTTTGAAGATGAATATACTGCTATTGAAAAGGGAGAAATAAAATTATGAAAATGACAATTTCTCGTAAACCAACTAAATTCTTATTAGCTGAAGTTAAAAAAAAGCTACACGAGATCGACCGTGGTAAAAAGGTTTCATCAATGCATGTAATCAATTTTGAAAATCCACGTGATTTAAGAGTTCCTAATTTTTCGCGTGCCCAAAATAATATCTTGTTGACGTAAATTTTTAAGTGTTGCTTTGGCGCCATCGATGATCGTAGCGGCATCAGTCATTTTTAATTGTTTAATCATATCAGTTAATATTGAATAAGTCGTTTGTGCTGGATTTTGTTGAATTAAATTTAAAAGTAATGCCGTTAATTCATTCACTAAGGTAAAGCCAATATTTTCATCACGATCGCGATAGACAATAAGATAAGTCGGTTTTTGTGGCGTTTCTGTCGGTTGATAATCAACACCGATGCGATGTACTGGGTAATGGTATTGCAATAGCCAAGCCAGCGGTGATATCACTACATGGCCATGGAGTAAATCACCATGTCTATCAATGCCTTGTTGTGGAATTTCAACTTCTGCATAGTCTAAAGCTAATTCAGTCCACTCATAGTGCGCTAATTCGTATAAATATTCTGGATCAGTCTGATTGTTTCTTTCATTTTTTAAAAAGTCGAGAAACTCTAAAGGCAAGTGATAAAATTCCGGTCGCGAAGCATTGTGTTTGGCAAAGTAATCTTGGATTAATTCATGCCAATGTTGTTTTGCCAATACAGCGCTTAATACCGGATAAGCATTTTCAAGCAACGACTCTATATTATCGAACTTCAGTTCTTGATAAATATTCATACATGCTTAAGCTTAAAGTTACAACAGCACCGACAGCCAGGGTCAAGGGCTTCAATACAGATTTTTGTTTGCTCATGATTAACTCCTCGTGTTTACAATAGAATCCTAGCGTGTCTTAATAGGATTCAATCTCTTCATAAGCATAGATGTTAAATAACCTCAAACGTTATTTTTTTTGATAAAATTTTTTTATCAGACAAAACACACAGTTAGATTCGGAAAGTTTATTGATGCAAGCTTTATTGGATAAGGATGAACAGCTTATCGATAATTGTATAAAATTTGGCTTGATGAGAGAAAGATGCATAGAAACAGAAAGTTGCTATTCCTAACATGAGACTTGATAAAAATAAACTGGAATGTTATTTTAACACCATTCCTTAGGCACGTAGCTCAGTGGTAGAGCATCACCTTGACATGGTGGGGGTCGGTGGTTCAATCCCACTCGTGCCTACCAAATTAACATACTGGATTTATATAAAAGATTTTTCTTGTAATGAATCAGTTATCTTATTTCGATACCTTGTATAGATTCAAAATTATATTCTTTTCGAGATGAATGGTGACGTAACAAGCAAGAGAAATAATATTTTATCGAGTTTTTAGTACTGGTCTGTGATTAATAATTTTATTAAACAAATCGTGAACTTCATGGCTTTTTTTGCGATTCGGGTCATGTGAGATGTCCACGATGTTTCGGTTTTCGTCGCTTACTCCAATCACTAACATTCTATCAGTTGGTCTAATTGTATTAGCATTAGCAAGGCATAGTATGTCGTGAATTAAACGAGCATTATTCTGATGCCATTTTTCTTTAAAATCTATGAAATCAGATTCTCCCTGTGAAATTATTTCTTCTAGTTGAATTGAGGTAATGTTATTCACTATAATTGTTTCTTTTATCTCTTATTTACAAAGAAATTATTATACTAAGATATGTTATATTTTAAAATCAAAACAGTGCCAACGACAGTAAGAAATTTGATGGTTCTGCTAAAAAAAAGTATCCGCCCAACTTTGCATTCTATATAGAATGATTATTCTATAAACTACAGCATCACTAAAATAGTTGTTTTGTTAAATTAATAATCGTGTACTATCAGTACACGATAGAGCATTTTCCCAAACTAGCAGTAGAAATAGTTTGGGAAAGAACTATATTGAGTGCTAATTATGAAAGAAGAGTAAACCTGCACGATTTGTATTGTTGCAATTTATTAAAGACGATGAGTTATTACTATAAAGCTTATTTACAGTAATACATTTGATATTGGTTAATAGAGACAAGCAGTTTTGTTTATTAAGGTGGAATTGGTACAACTTATCAATTTTGGACAATTCTTGGTTGGTTGAAAAAATACCACAATCAAATATTGAAATATTCTCTTAAACTTATCATAATATAATAAGTTTGGAGGATTAAATCGATATGATCGAGAAATTTTTTTATGAACATCCGGTGTTTCGCTTCGAAGAGTTTGCTAAGTGGAAGAAGGATAATGCTTCTGATACGGAAACAGCGGTTTATCAGTCAATACATTACTATATACAAACAAAACGGATTATTCGCATTAAAAAAGCGTTATATGCGGTGATACCACCAAATGAGACGGAAGAATCTGTATCCGTTGATCCCTATCTTATTGCAGGTAAGGCTAGTGAAGATAGCGTTTTAGGTTTTCATACCGCCATGGAATTGTACGGTATGGCTTATTCTGTATTTCAACAGTTTTATTTTCTTAGTCAGCAAAAAATAAAGCCATTTATATTTTCTGATCAGTACTTTCAACCGGTATCACTATCTAAAAACTTATTGAAAGCAGATAAACAGCAATTAGAAGTCGATGTTATAAATCGTGAAGGAGTTAATATTAAGATTACCAGCATAGAACGTACTTTTGTTGATGTTTTAG
>JBCDIY010000189.1:0-3717 GCA_038748435.1 Pseudomonadota bacterium
CACAAATAGCAATAAGGGTACCTAATAAGCCTAGTGATGCTGTAGCTATCATAAAGTTTGAATTTCTAAAAATTTTACATTTAATGTGTTTTTGTTTCATTTTATACGCTGTTCGAATAGCCGCTAAAAAGAAAATTATATACATGAATAGATATAATTCGGTGCTTAAATCAGTCAACAGCCAATAAAAACCGTTGATACTCGGCATTAATACAATCAGTGTGCATATAATTGTAACTGCAATCGCTTGAATAAACAATAAATTTGCTGGAACACCATTTTTATTTACTGCGACTAAACGCATATTAATAGATTGCTCACTAATAGCTTCTAAAATCCCCTGGGTAGGAGAGATAATCCAATTAATCATACTGCCTAGACTACCAATCAAAATCATAGCGCCTAACATAGGCAATAACCAATGCAAATTATAAGCTGTAAAAAAGTAATTATAAGCTTGCATAATCCCATCTACCAAATGGATTTTATTTTGTGGAATAACAAATGCAATCGCTAGAGAACCAAAAATCATGGTAAATAAAATAATGATTACCGAGATAAATAATGCTTTTGGAAAGATGGTTTGCGAATGTTTAATTCTTTTTAGGTGCACAGCTGCCAGTTCCATACCCAAAAAAGAAGTTATCATTGCAGTTAACGACACCCAACTTTGAACGTGATGAAGATTTGGCAGAACGGTTCTTTTAGTCAGATGTAAATAAATAGGGTTACCTTGTTTTAACCACAACATGCCTAAAAGAATAATAGCAGCCATAGGTAGCAACATTCCCAAAGTCGTGCAGAAAGTTGCAAATATCGCTGAGGTTTTAATTCCACGTAAGTTCATTAACGTTAATGACCAAAAAATACAATTGATCATCACAAGTAAATACCACTTGTTATCAGCTAAAGCTGGATTAATTAAATAAGCGACTACTCCAGCACTAAAGGATAATATAGTTGGATACCAAAACATGGTGTTGACCCACTGTAACCAAACTGATAACAATCCTACTTGCTTACCAAATGCTTGTTTCGACCATCCATAGACACCACTTGCACCAGCAATTTCTGTTTTAGTTGAAGCTAATTCCGCTGCTATTAAAGCGATAGGAATTAGAAAGAACAATGCAGCAAAGATAAAAAAGAAAATTAACTCATTACCAAATTTAGCAGTCGTGGGTAAATTACGTACGCTGTCAATCGATCCGGTAATCAACATTGCCAGAGAGAAAACAGTAATTTTAGTTGTTTTAGCCTTAGAAACCATCAGATAATCGAGTTACAAATGGCCAGTATACTTGATTTTAAAATAAGAATAAATACATACAATATTATCTATCGTGTAATGTCAGGTTTAAAAAATTTTTCAGACAAAACAGAAGAGCAAACATAACCTTATGTTAAATAGCATTATTTTAAATTTACTTTGATAAACTAATTTAACTCGTGGCTATTTGATGTTACGGAATAGTCAAGAATAAGTGACTATGAATGACTTTGGTGCGTAAAGCTTTAAACAGCGCTGGAGAACCGAAGGCGTCGTTAAGATATAAACCTTTGACCGATAAATCTTAACAATTTTCTCTGCCAATACCTTATGATATTGCAAATACTCTGCATACTTACCGTTGACAAAAAGATCTATAATTTCGTCAAAGTCTTGTTTTATTGTGCCAGGACTATCTTGTTGAATAAATTGGCCAAGCTGCTCTAAACGCGAATAGACTTGACTGATATCGGTAAGTTCAATGATCTTGCTTTCAGTAGTTACTTTAAGTTGCTTATCCTCTAGTACATCCTCAGCAAATTTAAGCAATTTCTCATCATTTATCTTGCTCGTTACAGGATCTCTAATTAACACGCACTCATAGTTACTTTGTTGGCTTGTTAAGGGTACACTTATTACAGGATTTTCTTCTTCAATTAGAAGTTGCTGGCGTTCAAGCGCAATATAGGTTAATAACAGATATTTCAGAGTTAACTTACTATCAAATTTGGCACAAATTATCGAGGAATTGGTTAAAGCTTCATTGGTTGCATCACAATTAAATTTCGGCCTGTCTAATGCTATTTCTAGCCAAGTTTTATTAATTGTGGAAAGTTTCTCACTAATTAATGGCATTAATGTTTCTAACATAACATCGTTATTGGCTTTCGCGTACGTACTCACTGCCTCTTGCCAAGCATCAAATGCTAGTAATTCCATATTTTCTCCAAGTTGATCTAATAACTTGATAAGTTCATTAAAGCGAATAGGCTGTGGGTGCGAAAGATGAAATACACGATTGGGATTGGTTTTTTGTTGTGATAAGTAGACGATAGCACTTGCAATATAATCAACATTGGAAAAATCAATATATACATCATCTATTAAAAATATTTTTTTCATTTGTATGGATAACAGCATAAATGAAGTTAACATATCACTCATATTAAACTTAGCGACTTGATTATTTGCAGGCGCAATTCCTCCAGGACGATAAACCGTGACTGGCAGCCCATACTTCGCTGCCTCCCACACCATTTTTTCTGCAACCCATTTGGTTTGTGCGTATCCGCCTACAACATGATGCGGATTTTCCTCAAGCGAGGTTTCAAAAATTTCATCGTTTTTACTATATTCTGTAGAATCAAAAATTGCTGTGCTAGAAATATAATGTAAATGTTTTATCCGTTTTTCACAGGCAAATTTAACAATTTCTTGCGTTCCTTGCACATTAATTTTTTCTAGGGTTTCATAGGGCATAGTAAAGTTAACCATAGCAGCATTATGATAAATTACCTCCACTGTAGCTGCTAATAAGTTGTAGTTATCTTGACTTAAACCTAAATCAGGTTGCGCTAGATCACCTAAGATAATCTGTATTCTAGGTAGTATTTCTGGTTTATTTAAATGAAATTTTTCTAAGTTTTCTATCAATTTACGTTTTGCTTGGGCGATTGTTTTTGATCGGATAATACAATATATAGTTGCATTTGTATTATCTACTAATTCATATAATAAATAAGCACCTAAATATCCTGTTGAACCAGTTAATAAAATATTATCAGGGGTATCGGTTAATACTTTGGTTTGCAAACTTAATTTAATTGCAGCATCTAATGAAGCAGCTTCAACTAAATTTAGCGGTTGCGTTTTTGCTTCAAAAGAGCCATGCTGCTGATGATAAGAGATTACCTTAGAAATTTCAGCAATAGTAGGCTGCCTAATTAACATATCATGTGGAAACTCTAGTTTAAAATGCTTGCGAATTGCTAGTAATAATTGAATTAATTGTAAGGAACTCCCACCTAAATCAAAGAAATTAGCGTTAACATCGGTTACTTTCTTCTTAGTAATCTTTAACCATAAAGCTTGGATTTGTTCTTCTAAATCTGTTAACTTGTCGACTGGCCCTGAAGCTACTGGTTTTGGTGTGGCAACATGTATGTTTGTGTCATGAGTTTTTTCAATAAATTTACTAATATTATTAATATCTGCTAAATTCTCGAGTATAAAATTTATAATGTAATTGCTTTGGCTGAATTTTTGTAATTGTTGTGAATCCGTAGTAGCCACTTTCCCAGCTTGTTTCTCCGTTGGCTTATTGTCATCACTTGCAAGACTACATCTCTCTAATGCAAGTGAAGAGAATATAAAATTGTCGTGCGTTTGCTGTCCTTGATATCGATCTGTTAATTCCTCTAAGAATTTTTTTATAGGTTCATTTTTAG
>JBCDIY010000190.1:0-3711 GCA_038748435.1 Pseudomonadota bacterium
AAATTATATGATTTAGGATAGAAGTACGTACTGATTTGAATGCTCAGATTGCTGGGTACGTTAAACAAGCAGCTAAAGCGAGGTCTAATGCCACTTCGCTAGAGCCAAGTGGTTTTTTTATATGTAAAAAAACCACTGGTTTAAAAAAATTAATTACTTTAAACAGTTATATATAAGTATTTACCAATCATTATTGGAAAAAATAAAACAAGGAGTTATCCGCACATGGCAATTTCACACAACTTAGGCTTCCCACGTATCGGTAAACAACGCGAATTAAAAAAGGCAGTAGAAAACTACTGGAAAGGCAACAGTTCTGAAGCAGATCTGTTAGTTTGTCAACATCGATTACAGCAAGAACATTGGCAATGGCAACAACAAGCTGGCATCGAATATATTCCCGTAGGTGATTTTGCTTTTTACGATCACGTATTAAATACCAGTTTGCTGTTTAATGTTATTCCACAGCGTTTTCAAGAGGTTTTAAAAACATCGCGCTTGGAAACTTATTTTTGTATGGCGCGCGGCATTACCAATGCTGGCTACAGCACAGAAGCTTGCGAAATGACAAAATTTTTTAATACAAATTATCATTATATCGTGCCAGAATTTAGTCATGACCAAGTCTTTTCCTTACATGCAGATGAACTTATTCAACAAATCAAACAAGCACAAGCTTTAGGAATTAAAGCTAAACCAGTCATCCTAGGACCTTTGAGCTTTTTATATTTAGGTAAAACTAAAGATGATTTTAATAAGCTTGAACTGTTAGATAAATTACTACCTGAATATAGCAAACTTTTTGATTTATTCGCACAAGCAGGCATTGATTGGGTTCAAATTGATGAACCGATTTTTACCTTAGATTTAGCAGATACCTGGTTGAATGCATTTAAATCGACTTACAATCACTTGCATCATGAAAAAGTAAAATTATTATTTACCACTTACTTTGGTCCTTTAAATAATCATGCCATTATCAGCGACACGAAAATTGCTGGATTACACATTGATCATTGTCAAGCACCAGAACAGTTAGATGAAATTTTGGCGATCTTTCCAACTAACAAAGTGCTTTCTATCGGCATCGTCAATGGTAGAAATATTTGGCGCAATGATCTTAAGGCTTCGTTAGCTATTTTAGCTAAAGCGCATAATAAACTTGCAGATAATTTATGGGTAGGGCCTTCTTGCTCACTGCTCTTTAGCCCAGTCGATTTAAGCTATGAGAAAAAACTCGACAGTGAAATTAAAACCTGGCTAGCATTTGCGAAGCAAAAACTCAACGAAATAAGTGTGCTGACCCAAGCGATCAACGACGGTGAATCCTCAGTCGCGCATGAGTTAAAACAATCAGCAGCTATCGTCCAACAACGGACACAATCTTCACGTATTCACAACCCAGAAGTTAAGCAACGCGTTGTGGCTTTAACGAAAACTGATGAACAAAGGCAACATCCCTATGCTGTGAGGCAACATGCGCAAGCGCAAGAATTAGGCTTACCTGTATTGCCAACGACCACTATCGGTTCTTTCCCACAAACCCAGGCAATACGTCAATTACGCCGTGATTTTAAACAGCAAAAAATTGACGCAAACACTTATCAAACGCAATTAAAAGCAGAGATCAACAATAATATTGCTATTCAAACCGAATTGGACCTTGACGTCTTGGTACATGGTGAACCAGAACGTAATGATATGGTGGAATATTTTGGTGAATTGCTCAATGGTTTTGCCTTTACTGAAAATGGTTGGGTGCAAAGTTATGGCTCACGTTGCGTTAAACCACCGATTATTTACGGTGATGTGTCGCGGCCTAAGCCGATGACGGTGGCATGGACGCAATACGCGCAATCACAAACAGATAAGCCAATGAAAGGGATGTTAACTGGACCGGTAACAATTTTATCTTGGTCATTTCCCCGTGATGATCAAGCAGAAAGCCAAACCAGCTTGCAAATTGCTTTAGCACTACGTGATGAAGTTATCGATCTTGAAAAAGCTGGAATTAACGTTATTCAAATCGACGAACCAGCATTTCGAGAACATTTGCCACTTCGGCAAGCAGATCAAGCAGCGTACATCGATTGGGCTGTGCGATCATTTAAGATTGCTTCTGCTGGAGTTAAAGATAGTACGCAAATTCATACGCATATGTGTTATTCCGAATTTAACGATATCATCGAAGCGATTGCAGCGTTAGATGCTGATGTTATCACGATTGAAAACTCACGCTCCGACGCGGAATTATTAAAAGCGTTCGAACGTTTTGATTATCCGAATCAAATTGGCCCAGGGGTTTATGATATTCATTCGCCGCGCATTCCAAGTGTTGCTGAAATTGAAAAATTATTGACGCAAATTTTAAAAGTTTTACCGCTAAAACAAGTGTGGGTGAATCCTGATTGTGGCTTAAAAACGCGAAACTGGGATGAAGTGAAAACTGCTTTAGCTAATATGGTCAGTGCAACCAAAAAACTACGGCAAAAACATGCGGTCGCGGTTGTTGAGCACGCAGGTAGTTAGATGAACAGAAGGGATTTTTCCGTACATTGACAAATCCCCCCTACCCCCCCTTTTGAAAAAAGGGGGGAATGGCTTTGCGTTGAATTGGATTCAGCAATGTAGCCGGTGTGGAACGAAGTGTAACACCGGATTTGAGCCGGCCCGGTGTTGCGCTACGCTGCACACCGGCTACCAACTACAGATATCCCTATGCAAAAATTTCGGAATGACAAGTTAAATTTAACTAAAAACAAAAGGACTTTAATAATGCAAACAAAATTTAATTACAGCTTTGAAGTATTCCCTCCTAAAACCTTAGAGGGTATTCAAACCAAAGAAACAGTTTGGTCTCACTTACAAGCGTTACAACCAAATTTTATCTCCGTTACTTTCGGTGCAGGTGGCTCAACCCAGTCGCAGACCTTAGCACTAGTAAAACATTTACAACAAAAAAACATTGATGTGACACCACATTTATCTTGCATTAATCTCACCAAGGCGACAATTTTAGACTTACTCGAACAATACAAGCGTATAGGTATCAAGCGATTGATTGTCATTCGTGGTGATTTGCCCATTGGTCAAACCCAACAAACCGGAGACTTTAACCATGCGTGCGATTTGGTCGCATTTATTCGCGAACATTTTGATCATCAGTTTGCAATTATCGTTGCTGCTTATCCAGAATTTCACCCTGAAACTAACGACGCTTTAAGTGACTTCAAGCATTTCAAAGCCAAAGTCGATGCCGGTGCAGATGCTGCCATCACGCAATATTTTTTCAATTGCGATGCTTATTGCCGCTTCATGGATTTATGTTCAACCAACCACATAAACATACCGATTATTCCAGGCATTATGCCAATTTATAACTTTACCAAGCTCATGCGCTTTTCAAAAATCTGCCAAGCTGATATACCTCAATGGCTAGCCAAACGTTTAGAAGCCTTTAGTGAGGATGAACAAAGCTTACAAGCATTTGGATTAGATGTTACGACACAACTTTGCCAAGATTTACGCGCCAAAGGCGCACCAGCATTACATTTTTATACTCTAAACCAGAGTTTCATGGTTGAAAAAATTCTTTATAGTTTAGGCATTCAAGTTAAAGCTGCATCTGTTGCTTAATTTATTTTCTTTATTTTTTTACAATCTCAAAAAATTTTTTATTTTCCAATAAACCATATATTAATTAATAAAAAT
>JBCDIY010000191.1:0-3690 GCA_038748435.1 Pseudomonadota bacterium
AAAAGTACCACGGATTTTTTTATCAATATGCTGCAACCGTTCGATGAAATTTTTAAACTCAGTGGGACTTAAATTATTTTTTTGTTGCCAATTATGGTCATATTCATGAAATTCATACGCTAACGGTTGATCTGTGGGTAGTAAAGTTTCTGTGTTACCTGGCATAAAGTAAACGATGGCCAGACAGCGTGCCAAGCGTTTAGCAAATAAATAATCTTCATCTAATAATCTAGCAGCTAAAATAATTTTTTCTGTTTCTGGTAAATTGTCTTGCCAGCAAAAAAATGCTTGGCAGGCCATCATGCGTGAGAGAGTGACAAAATAGCGTGAGGGTTGGCAAATTACAGGGGATGTTTTTATGGTTTTGGCTTGCAAAGTGATTTTATTTATTGTTTCTAAAGCGAGTTTAGCATCTAGCGCTTTCTGTGAAACAAATTGATCTTGTGCTAACCAGGTTAAAAAATTTTCTATCTGCGGTGCTGAATTTTTTTCTCTTAAAAGAAATTGGCAAGCTTTAGTCAGCGTACGCTCGGGATAAAAAAGCTTTTTCGCGGCATCAGTAATTAAATTTGCTGTGGTAATCGATAAAATCTCTTGTTTGCAGGCGCTATCGATTGTCGCACGAATGTCCACCATGGCTTCGCTTAAACATTGATAATGCTGTTGTGCACTTAAATGCGCAACTGCAACTTCATCATCATCGTTTAATTCGCCACTGCTATAAGCGTTAAAGATTTTGCCAATACCCTGCATGCCAAAACGCTGCAATTCTGCAGCGCGAAGTGCACCCATACTGCTAGCACCGTAAACTTGAATTCCTTGTTGCAGCGCAAATAAAATTTCTTTATGCCATACCGCAGCGCAGTGTTCAAAATGGCCATCGATAATGAGAATGATTTTTGGCATTAAGCGTAAAGCTTGTAACAAATCACCACAACGTAATGGCGGTAAAAAGCAAGCTTGAGGTAATAGCGTACGGGCTTGGTCTAGACTTAAGCTTGGGCCTAAAAAAACTAATGTATCCGTTGGTTTTGGCATTAGTTTCTTTCTCCATTAAAAAGTAGCTCGGGAATAATCAGCTGTACTACCGGAATATTTATCTCAGCTAAAGAATGGTCTAACATAAATACAGCTTCAATCTCTTGTTGTTTTAGCAAAGAGAGAATTAACTGTAATTGTGCAGTGAAATTCTCGGGTAAACTGAAGCTGGTGCAATTTTGAAAATCACGTTGGCCTGCTTCCAGACTAACTACTGAAGAAGTTTTTGATTCAATTTGCAACGTTTGATAGTAACTTGGAAAGATATCATCGCGGTTACCACTGATTAATGTCAAACGCGATTGTGCGGCTTCAGTTAATGCGCGTAAAGCAGCTATGTTCTTGCATAAATGAGCGCCTGATCCGGTAAATAAATTTAATCGTCGTAAGGCATTGTTTTCATGAATTGCAGCTTGAAACGCAGGTACACCAATTTGAGAAGTAATTTCCCATAATTCAACTTGAATTTTAGCTTGCTGGAATTGCTCTAACAGATGGCATATGTGTTCATCACTAATGCTATTTAAATTGACTTTAGTTGCAGCAAGTTGTGCATCAGATAATTGTTGCCAACGTGCAAGCGAATCGCGTTCAATCAGTTCATACAGTGCGTGACATTGTGCTTCTACAAGTGTATTACCGGCTGCAATGCCATTGCTACTAACATTAAAAAAGTTGAATTCAGGTTGTGGCAACGTGGTATCTAAGCAAAATAGGATTTGCGGTAAATAATAATTTTGCTTGTCAAATAAATTTGCTACGGCAATCCAGTCTAATGGATAGTCAGATAAATCGGGTTGAAAATCTGTAGCAATAAATCGATTAGGATGAATTACAGCATGATCTGGGTGTAAATGTAAATAACTTCCTCGCAGTGCTGGAGGTTTGCGTTGTTCGATATGAAATCCTTCAACTGCTTCCATCATCGCAGAAATTTGTGCTAAGTTGGCATTAATCCCTTTACCTTGAGAAACTGATAAATGCTTACTGTTTGGGCGAATACAGGTAGATACAAAAATGCCGATGTTGTCTAATCCGGTAATGTTAGCAACGCGAGTAATTCCCATAGTATCTAGTTTAGTTTGCAGCCAGTCTAGGGTTTGCTCTGGTGTTTGTGCACGCAGCGTGCCGCCTAAATCGAAATAACTTGCCGTCATGATATTGCTGTACTCCAATGCTACTTTAATATTGCATCAACTCGGGTTGAATTTGTTTGATCCAAGCTAATATGCCTCCTTGTAAAAAACTGATATCAGTAAATCCTTGCTGTTGTAAGAACGCAGCAGCTTGTTGGCTGCGAACATCAGATTTACAATAGATAATGATTTTCTTATCTTCATCCAAAATTAAATAGCGTTGCTTTAAGTCTGATAAGGGCAGTAAGAAACAAGGGTCTATTTGACAAATGTCATGCTCATAAGGTTCACGCACATCTACCAATAAAAAATCTTGTCGTGTATCCAGCATGTGCTTTAACTGTATAGGAGTGACTGCAGCGATGGCTTTGCTAGGTGGTTGGCATTTTACTTGAGGTCGTTCTAGGTCCATAAAGCCTTGTTGCTCAATACATAGCGGACAATTAGGGTGCATTGTTAGAGTTAAGTTTTTGAATGTCATGGTTAATACATCGACTTGGAGTAAGTGGCCGGTTAAAGATTCCCCCAGTTGCAATATATTTTTAATCGTTTCGGTGGCTGCAATACATCCGAGTATGCCTGGCAGCACGCCAAGCACGCCAGCTGTGGCGCAATTGGGTAGTAAATTTTCGCTAGGTGGTTGTGGGAACAAGCAACGGTAACATGGTCCTAGCTTACCGGAAAAACTACTACATAAGCCTTCAAATTGGTAAATGCTGGCATAAATGAAGGGTTTATTTAATTCATAACAGGCATCGTTAATTAAATAACGGGCTTCATGGTTGTCAGTGCAGTCGAGTACAATATCGTATTGAGAAATTAATTTTAAAGCATTAGATTCTGTTAGATTATAGTCATAGCTAGCGATATGGATATCCGGATTAAGTGCAGACAACTTAGCTTTGGCAACAGTTGCTTTGTTTTGCAGTAAGTCTTGAGTGGAGAACAACACTTGGCGTTGTAAGTTAGAGAGTTCAACATTATCTTCATCAATAATACCCAGCTGGCCGATACCTGCAGCAGCCAAATAGGGAAGTGCGGCACAGCCTAAACCACCCGCACCTACGCATAATACGCGTGCACGGCGTAATTGTTTTTGACCTTCTAAGCCAATGCCTGGCAGATTAAAATGCCGTTGATAACGCAATATTTCTGTTTTTTTGAGATTCGTCATAAAATACCTTGAATGATCAACCACCAGCGATTGCGGGGACAAGAGCAATATGGTCGGTTGTTGTCAGTTTAAATTGTGATTGCTGCGGTATGGGTATCATTTTGTCGTTAACAAAAATTCCCATAGCAGGATTGTAATTTTCATTTTCATCAAAGAGATAAGGTTTAATGTCTGGGAAGCGTTGCCCTAATTGCTTCAATGCAGCAAAAAGATCGGTGCTATCGACCGCAACCATAGACTGTTGTTGTGTTAAGTGGCGTAAACCACTTGGTATCAGGACCTTAGCCATATTAACCTCCATCTTCGGATTATCAATTCCCTATTATAAGGCGATTGTGTTGC
>JBCDIY010000192.1:0-3689 GCA_038748435.1 Pseudomonadota bacterium
AAGGTGGATTTTACAATAAGGCTTTTTGCACTTTGATGTATAATGTGCTTAATGGCAGCCATTATTGGATAGTGCATCATAAATATCAACCTAATAAAGCATATCCACCTATTACATGCAAATTTTATTTATACCCACATCATATGTTCATTACTCTAACTGATAAGTAAATTTTGTGTAAATCATACTTATATTATTAAAATATTCCTTCTCAGATTGTGTAGTGCAATGGAAAATCACGTTTATTTTTTAATTGGACCGAATACACAAACACTTGCACTACATGTTGGTACGCCAAAGTTATGCCAAGGCCCTGATACAGGTTTTACATTGCTTGCAGCATCGTAAGAATGCTCATGATAATAACAACGAGCATAATTTCCAACACCAATTCCATTTATTGACCAAAATCTAAGTAGCGGCTAGTCACAAAAAAAGTTGCATTTACGTCGAAATCATTCCTATTGTCCGTAGCCATATATCGACTAAATGTGGCCATTTGGTAATTGGATATTTTGTCGGGCGTAATCCAAAAGCATGTCCACCTTGTGCATACAAATGCATTTCGACAGGCACGCCAGCATTTTTTAATGCAATGTAATAAACGAGTGAGTCATTGACATTGTCTTCATGATCATTCTCTGCTTGTAATAAAAACGTAGGTGGTGCTTGGCTTGTCACTGGAATATTTGGATTTAACGTAAATTTCTTTTTATTAATCCATAAATGCCCTGGATATATTGCGATAGCAAAATCTGGTCGGCAGCTTACTTTATCTGCTGCATCTATAGGTTTATACAAACGTCGCTTGTAATGCGTACTAATTTCAGCGACAAGACTACCTCCCGCTGAAAAGCCAATCACCCCAATTTTATGTGGATTGATATGCCATTATTTCGCATGAAAGCGTACTAATCCGACTGTCCGTTGCGCATCTTCTAATGCCATAGGTGATTGCGGATAAGCACCCCAATTTGGTGCAGATCTCGGTGCTGGCACTCGATATTTTAACAATATGCAAGTAATACCTTGAGATGTTAGCCAATGACAAATTTCGGTACCTTCAAGATCAATTGCTAAAATTTGATAACCGCCACCTGGAAAGACAACCATTGCAACATCGGTATTTTTGCCTTTTGGAGAATAGACTGTCATTGTGGGTTGTGATACATGACTAACTTCAAGCCATGGCTTGCCAGCAACGAGTGGTTTTTTAATTATTTTCATATTCTCTGGTTGTGGATCTGGCCTAGCATTAGGAATTTTACCAGCAGGCCATATGGGTATTTGCGAATGGCCTGGTGTTGGTTGCCAAACACTTGCCTGCGCACTGCCGCTGAAAACTAACAGCATAGAAAATAGGAACAGTAATCGCTTTATCATGAATTGTTATTCCCTTTTAAAAGTATTTTCAATAACAAAATCTTAGCATATTGCTCTTTGAATAACACTTCTCCAGCATAACACGTAAAAAAATCCTATCACGCTCCGTCAAATGATTGTAGTGCTCTCCCATTCTTATCTCCATGCTAAACAAAATATCAAATTATAACCGTTTTCGCACTTCAAGTTAGATTCTGCCGATTTTTTTTATCTTTCATTTTCTTAGCTTCATTTTTTGAAAACATTTTAATTAGACAATCCAATTTCCATGTAAGCCATGCGGAACACGTTGTGGTAGATAAATTTCTGCGATTACTCTAGCTGAAATATCTTGTGCGTCAAGTATCACTAAAGTTGATGTGTTGGATTTTCGATAATATACAAACATCAATAAGTATCCATCATCTTCAGCAGCTGGATTAGATTTTGCTATAAATTGTGGCTCATCAATTTCAGCATCACTACCAAAGTCTCGAATACTAATTTGCTGATTAACGACATCATATTTTAGTAATTTATGACTTATTAGACCATCAAATGCTAATGAATAAATATATTGATGAGGTTTAGTTGTATAATTTTCATTTATTCTGGGAAAATCGCTGTTATATTCTGCTAATTTTTGACGCTCCGCGGAACTTTTCGATAAGTTCAAAACATATCTGTCAAGATGTGCATAATAATTTTGGTCATCTAAACAAAATCTCTTTGCACGCATGTAGTCGATGATAATTTCATCTTTATGCTCGTAACCATTGGCAAAATGATAAACCCAGAATGCTGGAACTGTATATTGTTTAACGACCATTCCAGTACGACGACTTATTAGCATTAATTGCGAACTCAATTCAGGCCGCCATGCAATCATCTTAGCAAATTTTTCATCGTATAAAGCCTCTAAATTAAAAATAGCTGGGCAATCAAATACAACAATATAATTTTTGGTAATTACAAAATCATGGATAATTGAGCTAAACGATTTTTCTATATTATATTGATTTTTTATATTCCCATATTTATTTATTATTACAATATTCATCTGATTTGAAAGATCATAATTTACGGCGATCAACTCGCCAGTTTCAGGGTCAATACGCGCATGAGCATTAATTTTTATTTGAGGTTTTTTGTTTGATTGCCAAACTCCAACTGTTTCAAGATTTTTAGTTATTTCATAACTTTCTGCACTTGCTTCCAAGGTTGCTAGCAATTTACCCGCATGTTGTACTACTTTAATAAATGCCCCATTACGTCTGCGCTCATCTGGATAGTGTTTCAATAATTTTGGATCTGGGGATATAGGTAAACCTACACCAGGATATAAGGCTTTGCCAATTACCCTCTCGTTCTGTAATGCTTTAGTTTCAATAAATTTATTTCGATAGGCAACGTTGCTTTTATTAAAATATACTGCATGCACCATACCATCACCATCAAAGGGAAATCGATATAAAATAGGATGAAAGGCAGGATTAGGACCATTTCGCATATAAATCCCATTGAGATCCTCAGGGATATTTCCAGTAAAATCTAAATTCTCTTGGTATATCTCTTTTTGCACTGGAGCAAAATTCCCTTGCAAAAATGGTGACTGAACAGGTGAGATTTTTTTTAATCGACGTCGATAAGCAAAGCCAACAAACCAATTAGGTAACCGTAAATTTAAGCGAATCCCACAAACAATGATTACAATAGACATAATACTACTAATCTCACCTTTCCAATCAAGCATGACTTGTGCCCAAGATAGTAATGCCATAACCGTTATTAATAGACTCCAGATTAAAGTCATAGAATAATTAATACGTCTAAAAATTCGCATCTTATGCACTTCTTGTGGTGCTTTCTCTTTTGCATATTGTAAGGTAAATGGCTTATTAACGATGAGAGAAATCCACATGATTGTTGCTAAACCTATGTTTGACCATAGACTAGGATGACTATACAACCTAGGCAAATTAACGTCAGGCAAAGTTGAAAGTAGTATGATAATAAAGAAAACCAAAGCACCCCAATCTAACAAAAACCCTTTCTTTAAGGATTGTCGTGAAATAATAGCAACCCAAATAATCATTAACGATGCAGCATAAGTTGGACCTATCCAATGAGAAATCATTGGAAAAAATATCCAAGGGATAAAATCTAATATAAATCGTTTGTACATAACATCACCTGTTTTACTTTAATCGTTTAATCGTTTTGTTAATCCATGCAAGTTCAGCTTTGATAGTAGTTATGCCATAATCAACGGTTAAATATCGACAAAAATCATGATAGTCTTTCTTATCTAGCGGGGTCATTTTTGC
>JBCDIY010000193.1:0-3674 GCA_038748435.1 Pseudomonadota bacterium
AAAAATTCCAAGTTTGGTTAACAATAAATTCTTTTGATAATTTTTTTACCTATCAAAAGAATACCCTCAATAAACGTTTATTGAAGTAGTAGTAATAAATAATGAATAAAGGAGATAAGCTAGCATGAAATTAAAAATGAAAATCCTTCCCCTGACTATTGCAGCGGCAATGGGATTTAGCCTGGTTGGGTTAGGTTCTAGTGCAATGGCTGCCAATGGCAGGTACAAGCGTCAGCGACGTGCACCGCGCTATGCTGCGCATCCTGGCACACGTTACAGTCGCAACGCTAACGCCAAACAAGCTGGATTAAGAGAGCAGCTCGCTGCAATGCAATCCGAGCTCAACAAGCTTGAAATTATGAGTAATCAAAATACCAGTGGTGTTGTTCAAGATTTCCCAGGTTCACGTAGAAATTGGTTTCGCCGCATTTCTGTTACCGGTTTAGTCAATGTCGATGCAGGGTTTTCCAGTAAAACACCAAGAATCGTTGGTGGCAGCCGTGGACGTTATGGTTCCGGTGGTTCAAGTGATTTAGCATTGAATAATGCAACTTTGTTTGTAGATGCTAATCCAAATCGTTATATTTGGGGCCATTTAGCGGTATTATACGCGGACAACCGTGGTATTTATCAGTTATATGATCATAATACGAGTCTATTCTTTGGTTCACAAAATGGTAGAGAATTCCATTCACGTGTGATTTTAGATGAAGGTTTCATCCAATTACGTGATTTTGCCACTTCACCTTGGTTCATCCAAGCGGGTCGTTTTTATCTACCGTTTGGTGACTACCAGCGCTATCCGATCACTGAAACGTTACCACAGCAATTAGAAATGACTCAATCAACTGCATTAGAAGTTGGATTTGTTTCTACCCGTGGTCTAAGCGGCATGATTTATGGTTTCCGCGGTTTACCAAGAAACAATATTGCTCTTCCAGTTGTCGGTGGTAATTTCTCAGGTAACAGACGTAACTGGAACAACTTCGGGGCACAATTAGCTTATCATTTTGGTTCTCAACAAACTCTAAATGGTAAAGTTGACGTGGGTTATTTGTACAATATGAATGATGTTGATTTCATATCGTCTACCTTTACTATTGGACCGAATACTTCGGTTCTAGGTGTGCCTCTCACTAATGCTACCGGACAAATTGTACCAGGATTGCCTCCAATCAATGCTGGTTCAGTTGGCGTTATCGGCAATAGAAAACGTGTACCTGGCATCGCAGCAGATGGATTCTTGTATTATGGTCCATATGACATGCATGCTAATTTTGCTGGTGCGTTAGCAAGATTTAATACGCTTGATGTTGTCTACAATAACCGTGGCGCAGAACCAAGAGCGCTTGATTTAGGTGCTGGATATGCCTTTAATTCCTATGGTCGTCCTACGCACGTTGGTGTGAGCTGGCAGCATTCTTGGGGTGCAAGCCGTTTAGGTTTGGGTTCACAAGTCGCTGGTGGTGGTTTGCCGCTAAATCGTGTACAAGGCACATTGACTTACAATATTTACCGCGCAACTGATATCGCTGCTCAAGTTCGTTGGGATGATGATTACAATTCCAATGGTGTGACTGGCGGTACTGGTAAACAGGCAGTTACAGGTATTATACGTTTGTCACTCGGCCTGGTATAAAGCCAAGTTTGCAAGTAAATTTGCAAAAACTAAGAAAGCCCGCACTACGCGGGCTTTTTTTTAGGGTAGGTTATTAAGTGGCTTTTGTTGTCGTTTGAATTGAGTGAAGTGAAGCCCAACATAAATCATTCAAGTCAAGTATGTTATTGTTTTGTTCGTCAATCCTGTCTGCAAAATCAGGATTTCATTGAAAAAAAACTAAAAAATCGTTATTATGGGTAACAAAGCTAAAGTCGGAGAGATATATGAATCAAGTAAGTCGAGCTCAAACAGCCCAAACCCAATTAGCACTTAATCAATTCATGAATAAAGTCTATGGGTGGATGGCGATTGGTTTACTATTATGTAGTTTAAGTAGCTACTATATTGCGTCAAGCCCTAATTTAGTCATGGCCTTAGTAACGCATAAGTTTCTGTTTTATGGTTTATTAATTGCCCAAATAGGCATTGTACTTGCATTAAGTTGGAAGGGTACGCAATTTTCAGCGGCAACCGCAAGAAGCTTATTCATTGGTTATACCTTATTGACCGGTGTCACGCTTAGTGTCATTTTTCTAGCGTTTACTAAAGAGAGTATTATCAGTACATTTTTAATTACCTCAGCTAGTTTTGTCGGCTTAAGCCTATTTGGTTATACTACGAAACGTGATTTAGGCCCAATTGGTACTTTTTGTACTATGGGATTATTTGGCATGATCATCGTAATGTTTGCAGGTATCTTTTTTCCATCTTTTCGCGGTAATACTATGCAAATGATATTAGGCGCGGTGGGTGTTATCGTGTTTTCAGGATTAACTGCATACGACAACCAAAGAATTAAAGCGGCTTATCTCGCCCATCAGTTTACTGGTGAGGCCCAAGCTAAACAAGCAATTTTTGGTGCCTTAACTTTATTTTTAGATTTCATTAACTTATTTTTAAGTTTATTGCGTTTAATGGGTGATAGAAGATAAAACAGCTATCACTAGCTGCTGTCGCTAATTCTACTATTATGATAAAGCTTAATTTGAGTCTTTTGCATAGCTAGGTTGATTATAAGTAAATTGCAGCTATGCATTCGAAGTCAATAAGTTTTGCTGTACGCTAGAATTTTCAACAGTGCTGAATAAAAATTTGCAATAATCAGTACAGCAACACTTCGCAACTCAGCTTGTGAAGCAAAAATCATAAGCACACCTAGGAGAATATTTTGATGCAAACGCCATCTGATGTGACGATTAGCCAATCAGTTGCCATATTGATTGATGGTAATAATATCGAAAGAAGTATTCATGAACAATGCGGTGATGCGAATGCAATGTTGAATTTTGATACTTTGATATCGCGGTTAATTTTAAATCGTTCGTTAAACCGCTTGATTTATTTTCGTGAAGGTAAGCAAATTTCTTCCAAGTTGGCTGAGCGATTACATGCACATTACCATGGTTCTGTACGTCCTTGCCATAAGACGGCGGATATTCCGCTATCCATTAAAGCTATGCAATTGGCGAGTAAAGTCGATACGATTATCATCATGTCTGGCGATTCAGATTACATAGAGCTGGTAAGACATTTGAAAACCGAAGGGGTTAGGGTAGAAATCGCTGCAGTAAAAGAAACCACTTCAAACTTGCTTATGGAAGAAAGTGATTATTTTCATCCAATCACTCAAGATGACTGGTTTACCTTCTCGCCGCGTAAATCGACTGGGAAAAAAGGTATTTACAAACGCAAAAAGAATTGAGTTTGGCCCTTAATGCGGATTCGTTATCCTTGCGAGGCAGGATTGTTGCATAAATCGGACTTGTCATCCCCGCGAAGGCGGCGCTGTTGCATAAATCGAATTTGTCATCCCCGCGCAGGCGGCGTTGTTGCATAAATCGGACTTGTCATCCCCGCGAAGGCGGCGTTGTTGCATAAATGATAGATATTGGCGGTGTCAGGAGGAAAAGTAGAGTTACGAATACAAAATAGGTACACTTTGTTTTCGACAAAAAAAATAAAGGAGCCTATTTCCATGAAAGGAAGTATTCGTAACTGGAAAGATTATAACAAA
>JBCDIY010000194.1:0-3657 GCA_038748435.1 Pseudomonadota bacterium
ATGAATTTGGTTATAAGCTTGTTGCAGAATGTCAGGAAAAAAAAGGCCAGTGCCACACTTATTCTGCACTTCCGAACACATTTTACCGTAATGTTCCGCATGTCAATGTCCATCAAGTACACTTAGATATGCATGGGATTACTGCAACCATACATACCCCGTGGGGATCCGGAGTATTACATACTAGTTTATTAGGACGTTTTAATTTAACTAACTTACTTGCCGTTATGACGACACTGAATTTATTAAATATTCCTTTTGCGGATGTGATAAATATCATGGCAAAATTATCAACTGTCAATGGCCGTATGCAAGTGTTAGGTGGGGATAATTGCCCTTTTGTGGTGGTTGATTATGCACATACACCGGATGCTTTAAGACAGGTACTCGTTTCTTTACGGGAGCTAACACAAAATGAAATATGGTGTGTCTTTGGTTGTGGTGGACAGAGAGATTCTGGCAAACGGCCATTGATGGGGCAGTTCGCCGAAAGTTTAGCAGATCATATAATTTTAACCAATGACAACCCACGCTCTGAACCAGTGCATAAAATTATTGCAGATATTCTGACGGGTATGTTAAAACCTGAACGAGTTGTTATCGAATACGATAGGCAACGCGCAATAAGCCATGCAATCTCATGCGCTGCACCACAAGATGTGATTTTGGTGGCAGGAAAAGGCCATGAGCGCTACCAAGAAATTGCTGGTGAAAAGATTGATTACAATGATATTGTAGAAGTACAACTGCAGTTAAAGGAGATAAGATAGTGATACAAGGTCAACTTGCCAAATTGGCCCAGGAGTTAAATTTAGAATTAATCGGAAATGATAATTCTTTTAAGGGTATATCAATTGATTCACGTCGCTTAGAAAAGGGAAATATTTTTGTGGCAATCCGTGGCGAGCGTTTTGATGGTCATGATTTTATCGAGGCTGCAAGCAAAAAAAACCCGGCTTGTATTATTTCAGAAAAACCGTTGACCATTAATTATCCCTACATATTATGCAAAAATAGTCGATTACTTTTGGGAAAAATGGCCAGTTGGTGGCGCAGTAAATTTCACATTCCATTTTTAGCTTTAACTGGTACTTGCGGCAAAACCACGACAAAACAAATGTTAGGAGAAATTTTAAAACAAAGTCATCAGGTATTATTATCTGAAAAAACTTTTAATAATGATCTCGGCGTGCCGTTAACTTTATTCCGTTTAGGTAAAGAGCATCAGTTTGCGGTACTCGAATGTGGTATGAATCATCCGGGTGAAATTAATTATCTCGGCGAAATCATCCAGCCACAAGTTGCTGCGGTAACAAATATTGGCGCCGGACATATTGAATTTTTTAAAAATTTGGATGCAATCGCTAAGGAAAAAAGTGATCTATATCGAACCTTGATTGCAGATGGTATAGGTATTGTTAATCTTGATGATCGATATTCTACTTATTTTCAAGATGTATTACATAGCAATAAAATTATGACTTGCAGTGTGCAGGCCAAACAACCACAGGTCAAAGCGGTTGATATAGAATTAGATGAATTACAAAGACCTGGGTTCCGCTTATTATATCAAGGAAAATCTGTTAGTGTTCAGCTGCCCTTGTTAGGTAAACATAACATAATGAATGCATTGATTGCAGCAAGTATGGCTTTAGCAGTTAATGTTAATTTAACTGACATTAAGTGCGGCTTAGAAAAAACGATTAACATGCCGCAACGTATGCAACTGCATACATTAAACGCAGAAACAGTTTTGATTGATGATGGTTATAATGCGATTCCTGATGCTGTAGAAAAATCATTAGAATTACTCGCAGGTTTTGCTGGAAAGCGCATCTTTATTTTCGGTGGTATGGCGGAGCTAGGTGATAAGGCGATTAGATATCATCAGAAAATAGGTAGAGTGGCTAAAAATTTAGGCATCGATGCAATTTATGCTTTTGGTGAATATTGTCATTTTACAATTGAAGCCTTTGGCGAAGGTGGAAAATTATTTGCTAATCAAAATCAATTGATCGAACAAATAAAACGGTTAGATATTTCTCATGCTTGCCTGCTAGTCAAAGGTAGTAGAGGCAGTAAGATGGAAAATGTCGTTGCGGCGATTTTACCAGAGAAGTAGTTATTTTTAATTTATACAACCACGTGTTTAAGAGGTAAAAAAAATGTTGTTATGGCTTTGCCACTTACTACAAAATTATTATCATGGATTTCAAGTTTTCCAATATATTACGCTACGTGCGATTTTAGCAACGCTAACCTCATTAGGAATTAGTTTGCTGATTGGCCCAAAAGTTATTCGCTATTTACGTCATTTTAAAGTTGGACAAATGGTACGAGATGATGGGCCGCAGACTCATTTGAGTAAAACAGGTACGCCAACAATGGGCGGAATTTTAATTTTATCCGCTTTAACTATTTCAACTTTATTATGGGGAAGTTTAACAAACATTTATGTTTGGTTAATGTTGTTTATTACAGTAGGTTTTGGCTTAATTGGATTCGTTGATGATTTTCGCAAATTAAAATTTAAAAACCATAAGGGTTTAAGCGCTAAGCGAAAAATATTTTGGCAATCAATACTTGCGTTTGTTGCCGCCGTTATCATTTATTTTATTGCGAAAAATCCACAGCAAACAAATTTAATTATTCCATTTTTTAAAAATGTTAGCATTGATTTGGGCTTGGGTTTTATATTGTTGACTTATTTTGTCATTGTCGGTACCAGTAATGCAGTTAATCTTACCGATGGCTTAGATGGCCTGGCGATTATGCCTGTGGTTATGATAACAGCAGCGTTGGCGATATTTGCCTATGTTACAGGCAATTATAATTATGCGCATTACTTACAGTTTCCCTATGTTCCTGGCGTCGGAGAATTAGTGATATTTGCCGGTGCTGTTATAGGATCTGGCCTAGGTTTCCTTTGGTTCAATACTTATCCTGCGCAAGTTTTCATGGGTGACATGGGATCGTTAGGTCTAGGCGCCGCTTTAGGTTTATTTGCAGTAATGGTACGCCAAGAATTGTTGTTGCTAATTATGGGCGGAATTTTTGTAGTAGAAACATTTTCTGTCATTATCCAAGTTGCTTATTTCAAAATGACAGGTAAGCGGGTGTTTTTAATGGCACCGATACATCATCATTTTGAGTTAAAAGGTTGGGCAGAACCTAAGGTGATAGTAAGATTTTGGATTATTACGCTAGTGTTAGTTTTATTTAGTTTGGCTACATTAAAACTACGCTAACAAAAGGAGTGTATTGTGAAAAATAGCAAAAACGGATTACGAGTCATTATCGGTTTAGGTAAAACAGGGCTATCAGTAGCAAAATATTTCAAGCAAAAAAATGTTCCTTTTATTTTATTTGATACGCGTATCAACCCACCCAACCTAGCAACGTTTAAGACAAATTTCCCTGATGTGGATTGTTACACTGGTAGCATAGATCAATATTTATTAACTCAAGCGGAAGAAATTATCGTTAGCCCAGGTGTTGATGCAACTGCAGAAGTTTTTAATGAAGCTAGAGAAAAAAATATCCCAATTGTTGGCGACGTTGAATTATTTGCACGTGAAGCCTCAGTACCTATTTGTGCGATAACCGGATCAAACGGTAAAAGTACAGTAACAAACTTAGTTAATGCCATGGCAAATC
>JBCDIY010000195.1:0-3633 GCA_038748435.1 Pseudomonadota bacterium
AATGACAAGAACAAATTGGTTATTTTTTGAATTACGCAACAACGCCTTTTAAAAAAGGGAGGAACGTCGCCTATTGCACTAATAAACAAAAACGGCGTCGTATCATTTAACTCAGCACAATAGTTCCCTCTTTTTTTCAAAAGCATTGTTGCGTAATTCAATACGAAGAACCATTCCCTCCTTTTTTCAAAAGGAGGGTTAGGGAGGATTTGTCAATTCATTTTTTGTCTTTCGCATGGCGCATCAAGCGTTTACGTTTTTGCTGCTGCCTCGCCGTAAGTTGGTTTTTTTTGCCTTTGAATGGGTTCTCAGCAGTTTTAAACTGGAGTCGTAATGGCGTACCGATTAATTGCAAACGAGTACGAAAATAATTAGTGAGAAATTGTCGATAAGAATCGCGTAATGTCTCAGTTTGATTACCATGAATTACTATTACAGGCGGACATTTACCGCCTTGGTGGGCATAACTTAATTTAACTCGACGGCCACGCACCAGCGGTGGTGCATGCACTTGTAATGCACTACGCAATAATTGATTTAATTTTGCCGTCGAAACATTTTTTGTTGCTGATTGATAAGCCTGCTCGACTGCTGGGAATAAATCTCCTACTCCCGTACCATACAATGCCGACATGAATTGAAATTTAACAAAGTTTAAAAAGCGTAAGCGTCGATTAATATTCATTTTAATACTTTGTTTTAAACTTTCCTTTAAGCCGTCCCACTTATTAAAACCCACGACTAAAGCTTTGCCCTGCTCCAAAATAAAGCCCAGCAGTTTCATATCATGCTCGACAATATTTTCTCGCGCATTAATTAAATAGATCACCACATCAGCATCTTGAATCGCTTGCAGCGTTTTGACGATAGAAAATTTTTCTATAACAACTTTGACTTTACCACGACGTCTCACTCCAGCGGTATCAATAATGACATAATCTTTATCATGGCGCTTAAATGGAATATAAATACTATCGCGCGTTGTTCCGGCAACCTCTGAGACAATCACTCGTTCTTCACCCAAGATCCGATTGACTAAGGTTGATTTTCCGGCATTCGGTCGACCGATAACTGCAATTTTGACTCCCTGAGGTTGGTTATCTTGTGCTGTTTTTTTTGGGAAATACGGTACGACTGCATCTAATAAGCGATTAACATTATGACCATGTTCAGCAGAAATTGGATAAGAAGTTTTGAAGCCTAATGAATGAAATTCTATTAAACTAATCGTTGGATCAATGCCATCGGTTTTATTAACGATAAAAAATAATGGCTTTTTTAACTGCCGCAATTGATTTGCCAGGACTTCATCAGCTGCCGTGCGTCCAACCCGACCATCGACGATAAAGAAAATAATATCGGCTTCGATAATCGCTTGATTGGCTTGCTGCTGCATTAATTCATCAACTTTATGATCGAGATTTGCCGCCAGACCACCGGTATCAATAACGATAAAACGCTGTTTTTCATATTGCGCTTGGGCATAAAGTCTATCGCGCGTCAATCCAGGAACATCGGCAACTAAAGCTTTACGTGAACGCGTTAAGCGGTTAAATAATGTGGATTTCCCTACATTAGGACGACCGACAATTGCAATAACTGGTAACATAGATTTGCATCAAGGTTAAACAAAATAATGTGCTATAGCTTAGCGGAATCTGTGGTCATGTGCAACGTTATAAATCTTCTGTAGATACAGCATAAATGCCGGGTGCATTACGTAGATATTCATAATAATCCATGCCATAACCAAAAACATAATAGTCTTCTATGGTTAGACCCGTATAATCAGCTTTTGCCAAACCACCTTCAAGCCGAGTCCCCTGCTTATCGACTAATACAGCGGTTTGCACTTGTTTCGTCCCTTGAGCCTCACAATATTTTTTAACCGCCATTAAGGTCAAACCACCATCTAAGATATCATCTAATATCAATACGGTACGTTCTTTTAATTTCGTGCTGGGCTCGTTTTTCCATATCAATTCTTTACCTTCGACACCACTTTGATAACGCGTTGCATGGGCATAATCGAGTTCCAGCGGAAAATCAATACGCGTCAATAAATGCGCTGCCGGAATCATCCCACCCACCATCACTGTCAGTAACACTGGATTTTTATCTTCTAAATTGTAACGAATTTCTTGCGCCAACCTATCTAAAGCTTGTTCAACTTGCTCCTTGGTATATAAACAAGTGGCATTTTTATAAACGCGATAAATATCTTGCGGTAATTTCATTAGGCCAACTCCTTAAAATCAATCTTGTTAGGAACATGAATTGTTGTTGTAGGAAAAGCACACTCAGCACCGAAAGAAGCAATTATATCGATAATTTGCAAAAAGACATCTTCCTGAATAGCTTGAAATTTAACCCAGTCGGTAGTTTTGGTAAAAGTGTAAATCATAAAATTTAATGCTGAAGGGCCAAATTCTACCAGGTTAACCATTAAGGTAGCCTTGGTATCGATTTCTGGATGATTATGTAACATGTCACGTATGGCTGGTAACATTTTGCGCATTTTAGTCGCGTCTTCATAACGCACACCAACCTTAGTATAAATACGTCGATTTAACATGCGCGAAGGATTCTCAACCGAAATTGTCGAGAAAATGGAGTTAGGCACATACAGTGGCCGTTTATCAAAAGTACGAATGCGGCATAAACGCCAGCCGATATATTCAACCGTGCCTTCAATTTGTCGATCCGGTGAACGTATCCAGTCACCAACTTTAAATGGTCGATCAAAATAAACCATCAAACCACCAAAAAAATTGGCTAATAAATCCTTGGCAGCGAAACCGGCGACGATACCACTGACACTACCAAGCGCCAATACACCACTTATTTTAAATCCTAATGTTTGCAACACGACTAATATGGAAGTAATAACCACGGTTGCAGTAAGAATTTGCGAAATCGCATTGACCGTGGTTTTGTCGCGGCCTGGCTTGCTCCCTCGGGGCTGAACGAGGATTTCTTCGCCTTGCTTAATGAAGCGCAGAATTGACCAAACAATAATAACTATAACACCGACATCTCGCAGCGGTTGCACAAAATTAAAAATTGCTGCGCCCGGCGCTTTGGCCTGTACAATTGAAATTGCGAAAGTGATACCAACTAACCAGATTAAAGCGCCTACAGGCTTATGAATAGCGTGAAAGAAAGCTTTAAACCAAACGCGATTCGCTTTGGCTGCTAGTTTAGGTTTGGTTCGGTTATAAAAAATAACCTCGATATAATGAATAACCGCACTAAAAAATATGACGATAAAAACTTGGACAATCCAGTTGTCTTTTAACGCAAATAGCAAATCATGAATATAGTTCACTTTATTTATCTACTTCCTTTTGGCTGCTGGGTCGCGAATAAATTGTTGGGAATTGGCTAATATTAGTTGCGTTCTTATCAATATTTGTGATTTTGGCAACACCAGGCTTTTCAACTTCATCGATACGAATGACTGAATGTACTGGGATATAAAATCGCTTAACCCCAGCAAACTCAGTTTTTAAGCGTTCTTCGCTAGGATCAACCACCATTTGCGTCTTGGTATTGAAAATAATATCTTCAATTTCTACAAAACTTAACATTTCGCTTTCGGTAAAGTATTCAGCATAGATTTCATAAAGTTCG
>JBCDIY010000196.1:0-3620 GCA_038748435.1 Pseudomonadota bacterium
AGTCAGTGCATGGTGACTTAACTCTTGAATACAAAAAAAATAATTTAACAGTGCGGCAAATTCTTAATATCGGCGCGAACCAATTTAAACTTCTGATTAAAAAAAATAAGCTTTGGCAAGCACGTTGGCATATCGACGCACCGAATTTAAACCAGCTATCACCTGAGTTTAAAGGACAATTACATACTATAGGTAACTTCAATGGCACAGTAAACAATCCACACATTGTTACTAAAGTTACGATACAAAATTTTGCTTATCAACATTGGCGAGCACACACAATTAAGGCTAATGTTAATATTACAGATTTAGCAAAAGCCAATAATCAAGCTCATATACTAGTAAATCAATTAGCGAACGACACATTTAGCCCCATCGATATTCAAGCTAATTTACATGGGAACTTTAGTCAGCAACAATTAAAAATGGCATTAAAAAATTCCAATGCCACAGTTAAATTAATGCTCCAAGGTAAATATGCTAACCAAACTTGGTTTGGTCATATGAGTCAACTTAATATTGACCCCACTAAAAAACAACATTGGCAACTGAAACAACCCGTAAGTTTAAAATTAAATGGCAAACAATTTCAATTCTCTACGCTTTGTTTATACCATGGTGTAAGTTCGATTTGCGCACAATTAAACTGGCAAAGACAACAAAAACTTGCGCTAAACTTGCAAGTGAAGAATTTCCATTTAAAATCGATACAACATTTATTGCCGATTAACAGTAAGTTAAATGGCAATATCAATTTAACCGGAAGAATTTTACAAACCCAACAACAGCTAAAAACTTTCAATTTTAAACTCAATGCTTACAACATCAATTATCAATATCAATTAGATGATGAATATCACAAATTATATATTGCGAATTTACTGACGAACACGCAGTTGAAAAAAAACAATTTAACCACTACTCTGCATGCGCGCTTATTTGGTGCTGAAACTATTTATGGTAAAATTGCATTACCTAACTTTAAAAAATTAAAGATTTCAGCTAAACAAAAAATAATCGGGCATATCGATGTATCGGTAAAAAATGTCAATGACTTATTACGTGTTTTCCCACATGTTACTCAAGCCTCCGGAGTTATTCATGGAAAAATCAATTTACAAGGTACGTTATCACGCCCTAAACTTAAGGGTAAGATTCATTGGGACCGTGGTGGATTAAGATTTGCTAATTGGGGTTTAAAACTTACCGGTATCCAAGCGGCTTTAACAGGTGATGAAAAAGGACTCATTGAATTGACCGCACATGGAAATTCTGGTCGCGGACATTTTAAATTAAACGGAAATTATGACCTGCTCCGCAGTATCGATCATGGTAAAATTCATCTCAGTGGAAAAAATCTAACTTTATTCGATACCAATGACTACAATGTTATTGCCTCGCCTGATTTAACCTTAACTTTACATGATAGAAATATAAAATTTAATGGTAAAATAGAAGTTCCAAGCGCCGAAATCAAACCCACTAATTTTACTTCTGAAGTCAATTATGCTTCCGATGATATTGTTTACGTTAAGGAAGATACGCAAACTCCAAGGTTTTATCAAGTTTCAGGTGTAGTAGCGATAAAATTAGGTAAGTATATAAATTTAAATACCGCCGGATTAACCGGCAAATTAGCCGGTAAACTTAAACTGTTTTACAATAATCAATCGATTACTACCGCTAATGGTGAGTTGAAAATTAAACAAGGGCAATATAAAGCTTACGGCCAAACGTTAAAAATTACCACAGGCGAGTTAAACTTTAATGGTTCTCCTATAGATAATCCAAATTTAAATATCACTGCTGTGAAAAGAATTAGGACAATCCAACGCAGTGATATTTCTTTAGGGAATTTTTCTATGCCGAGTAATTACGCTGTCTCAGGCTATATGACTGTCGGTGTACAAATTAGCGGTACTTTAAACAAATATAAAGTCAAGTTGATTTCATCACAATCCAGTTTGAGCCAGTCAGATATACTATCGATGCTAGTCTTAGGTAAACCAGTGAGTGATCTTAACCAAGGCAACGCACAATCATTGCTTAGTGCTGCCAGTGCATTAAAGCTCGGTAGCCAAGTGACTGGTGGTATTACCCAAAGAATTCAGCAAGCGTTAGGTTTAGATGAATTTGGGATAGAGGATGATGCCGTGCTCGCTAGTAATCAGGAAAATAAAAAGCCAGGGGAAAGCATTAATACCTCTGCTGTGGTGATTGGCAAAAAAATCACAAACAATTTGTTTATCAGCTATAGTTTGGGATTGATTGATCCTGTATCTATCTTCCGTGCGCGTTATCAACTTAATAATCGGTTAAGTTTAAGAACTGAAGCTAGTGTGCTTGGAACTGGTGTCGATATGTTTTATACTTTTGAAGCAGGCAATCGTTACCGGAAATATCATGAACAGCATTAATTTTACGCAAAAAAAACGCCGTGGTTATAGCATTGTAGAGATATTAATATTCCTAGCGGTGATCGGCGTGTTGGCGGCATTATTTATCCCACGCCTTATACATCATCCACAACGGGTACAAATTGCTAAAGTCAGAGATGATATTGTCTCAATTCAAGCTGCCATGGATGCTTATAAAAAAGATAATGGTTTTTATCCGACCACTGAACAAGGCATTCGTGCTTTAGTCGATCCACCCACTTTTGGCCCGCGCCCACTCAATTGGAATGAAGATGGCTACCTGCCCCGCTTTCCACATGACCCTTGGGGCCGACCGTATGAATATTTAAATCCTGGCAAAGTTAACAAGGACGGCATCGATATTTTCACCTATATCCCAAAAAATCGAACTGATATTGCTAACCAGACCGGTACCATCGTCGGTAATTGGCAGAACCGCAAGCAGTAATCTGAGAATTACTTTGCGAAATAATTGTTAATTGCTATACTAATGCTTTGAAATTTTGTCGCTTTGATGTTGGGCTTCGCTACGCTCAACCCAACCTACATATTTTAATTTAACTTAAAAAGATTCTAATACTATCAAACGACAACTTAACAGCTAAACCAACGATAGGAGAACCCATGGAACATTTAGCAGAAAAGAAATGCATCCCTTGCGAAGCTGGCGTTAAAGCCTTTGATAAAGCCAAAGCTGTAGAAATGCTCAGCCAATTGAATGGTTGGACGCTAAACGAAGCTGGTACAGAAATCTCGCGCGAATTTAAATTTAAAAATTTCTTTCGTACCATGAGTTTTGTCAATGCCGTTGCACATATTGCTAATCATGAAAACCATCATCCAGATATGAAAGTTGGTTTCAACTATTGCCATCTGGTTTTCACAACCCACGCCATCGACGGTCTGTCTGAAAACGATTTTATCTGTGCCGCGAAGGTGGATAAGCTGTAGGCTGATTATATAACGAGTTCGCACCGAAAAATTAGTGCGAACCGTTTATTGAATCAGCAAATTAAGAACTCAAAGTTGAGATTTCTATTGACTTTACACTTTCCTTAAAATCTTGTAGCGCATTACCATTTTGAACAGCTAAAAAGCCAAATTTAACTACTAGATCAACCCCTTTTGTCTTCTCTATTGCCCGAATTCCTTTATCATTACCAACATTTTTATGAGCTTTTTCTACATAATGATTATGTTCTG
>JBCDIY010000197.1:0-3613 GCA_038748435.1 Pseudomonadota bacterium
CCAATATTCATCATCCACATGATAGCTTATTTCGTCACGCGATGGCTCATCTACCCGTCGCCAAGGATTTTTTTTCACAATATTTGCCAACAGAAGTGGTCAAATCCATTGATTTAAAATCCCTCACTTTTTGTAAGGATAGTTTCGTTGATAAACATCTGAAAAAATCTCAGGTTGATGTGTTATACAAAGCAAAATTTTTGCAAAATGACAGATCAGCATATCTGTACATCTTAGTAGAGCATCAGTCCACTGAAGATTATTTAATCGCCTTTCGGCTGTTAGAATATCAAACTAAAATTATACGCCAACACCTTGATCAAAAAAAATCAAAATATTTACCTTTAATTTATCCTTTCGTGTTTTATACCGGTACAGCATCGATTGGCAGCACTGTGGATTTATTTGAATTATTTGATCAATACAAAAATTTTGCTAAGCAATGGTTATTTGGGCCATATCGAATTATCGATGTGAAAAATGTTCAAGATAAAGACTTAATAAAGCATCCCTGGTCTGGCCCCTTAGGATTTATTTATAAGCATCGTGCGTTAGGTGACATCATTACCAGCTTTGAAACACTATCGGAGATGTTAGAGAAATTACCTAATAACAGTGATGATTACATAGAAGCTATGTTAAGCTACATATTAAGTCAAGTTGAATTTGAGGACAAAAAAGAAATGCAAAAAGAAATCGAAAATAAATTTGATGGGTTACTTCCATTTAAAAAAGGCACAATTGGTGATTACCTTTTTAATAGGGCCGTTGACAAAGCTTATGGCAAAGCTTATGACCAGGCCTGTAAAACAGTCTATGCAGAAGCTTATCATGATGCTGAAAAGAAATGTAAAACACTTGGTAAACAGCAAGGTATAAAGCAAAATACGATTGCAATAACCAAAAAATGTTTAGCAATGAAATTTCCAATTGAACAAATTATGGCCATAAGCGGCTTAAGTCGTGAAGAAATTGTTGCTTTGCAAGCTGAGATAGCTAGTTAGTAAGTTGATTAATCAATAAGATAAACACTCTCAAGCTGCAATACAATTGCCAAAAATCTGCTTGACAATCTTATTACCAAAAGAGACAATAAGCGTTTAATTTCCCTTTACCTAGATCTCATAAATCCTGGCTATGTAGCTCAGCCGGTTAGAGCGCGGCACTCATAATGCTGAGGTCGGTGGTTCGAGTCCACCCATAGCCACCAGTAAAATATACCAATAATGCAATAGATACTCTAGCAACCGCATTTTCTTTTAATTCAATCCCAGCCATTTATTGTAAAGGTTCAAATCCTAAATATTATCCATATTTTTATTCAAAAAAAATTAAACTCACACTTCAGCATATTTTTCTTTATACACCATCCAACGTTGCTTAAGTCTTTCGACAATTTTAGGATGATTACTTAATAATTGATTTTCAATCTGCATAATTGTAGGAACTAGATCTTGATCGCGGCTTAAGTCGGCAACTTTAAATGTCATAACACCGGTTTGTTTGGTGCCTAAAACTTCACCTGGACCGCGTAACTCTAAGTCTTTTTTAGCGATTTTAAAGCCATCACTAGTTTCACGCATAATATTTAAACGCTCACGTACCGACTGTGATAGCGGCGATTTATACATTAATACACAAAAACTTGCTGCCGCACCACGGCCAACGCGACCGCGCAATTGATGTAATTGCGATAAACCTAAGCGTTCAGCATTTTCAATGATCATCAATGTTGCATTAGGCACATCGACACCAACTTCTATCACTGTGGTTGCAACTAAAATATCTAGTTCATGCTGCTTAAACTGCTGCATGATAAATTCTTTGGTTTGTGGGGCAATTTTGCCATGTACTAAACCAATGCGTAGATTAGGTAAGGCTTGTTGTAGATAAACTTGCGTCGCTTCTGCAGTCTGACATTGTAACGTTTCTGACTCGGTAATTAACGTACAAACCCAATAGACTTGTCGGCCCTGTTCGCATACTTTAGCAACACGATTGATGACTTCATCACGTTTAGACTCTGCTAATGCAATGGTTTTTATCGGTTTACGCCCTGGGGGTAATTCATCAATAACAGAAACATCTAGATCAGCATAAATCGACATCGCAATAGTTCTTGGGATAGGTGTTGCTGACATCACCAATTGATGTGGAATCTGATCCTCCTTAAACCCTTTATCACGTAAACTCAAGCGTTGTTCCACCCCAAAACGATGTTGTTCATCGATGACAACCAGACCTAATTGACGAAACTGCACTGCCTCTTGAAATATCGCATGTGTACCAATGACAATTTGCGCATTACCCAAAGCAATATCCTCTAGCATACTGCGTCTTAGTTTCGCTTTATGCTTACCCGCTAACCATGCTACTTGGATATCTAAAGGTTGCATCCAATTAACAAAATTACGGTAATGCTGTTCTGCTAAAATATCTGTCGGCGCCATTAATGCAGCTTGATAACCATTAGCAACAGCCTGTAACATGGCAACAGCAGCAACAACTGTTTTACCAGAACCAACATCCCCCTGCACTAATCGCAACATAGGAATAGCTTGTTGGAAATCTTGCAAAATTTCTTGGCAGACTTTTTTTTGCGCCGCGGTTAATTCAAACGCTAAATTGTGCAGAAAATTTGAATTTAATTGTTCCTGCAATGTCAACACGGGAGCCTGATTTTGGCGAATGGTTTGACGTAATTTTTTTAAGCTCAAACGATGTGCGAGAATTTCTTCAAATGCTAAGCGTTTAATCGCTAAATGTTTGCCTTCAATTAAATCTTGTAATTTTATTTGTGGTGGCGGTCTATGTACAAATAGCAATGCCTCTAGCAAACTAGGTAAATGTTCTGGAATAAGCGCAGTTAATTCATCTAGCAGAAAATCTTCTTGTTGACATAGAGTTAAGACTTGTTGCGTTAACTGTAACCAAGTTCGTTGGGTTATGCCTTCCGTAGTTGGATAAATCGGTGTTAAATGGTTTTCTAAAGATGGTGCATCGCTATTAGAAAGAATTTGATATTCGGGATGTACCATTTCAATACCATAATAGCCTGCACGGATTTCACCAAAACAACGTAATTTTCTTCCTACTTGTAAATTTACGATTTGCTGCGGATAGTAATGAAAAAATCGCAAACTAATAACCCCTGTCATATCTTGCAAACGTAAAACTAATATACGGCGACTTTTTCGCACTTCTTCAGCAATAATGATCTCTCCTTCTAGCATGACTTTATCACCCACGCGTAGATCTCCAATCGGCGTGATACGAGTTTTATCTTGGTAACGATAAGGTAAATGGAAAAGAATATCCTTGATCGTGAGGATATTCAATTAAGTGAGTTTTCGGGCGATTTTTTCGCCAACCCCATGTAATTGTGTACATGGTAATAGGATCTTATCCATTTTATTTTCGCCAAATATTATAAAAATATCATTATAATCATCATCATAACTAAAATAACTCAAAAAATAAAGATTTACTGCGTTTTAATTGTGAATTTTCAATGTCTATACTTAGAAAAAAGGCTTATTACTTTTCTAGCCCGTTAATATTTTTCATAAAAATCATCTACAAAGGGGGTAATATTTCTTTATGTTGTCCGGGA
>JBCDIY010000198.1:0-3607 GCA_038748435.1 Pseudomonadota bacterium
GTTGCAGTTTCTTATTTACAACAACTAGAAGAATTATACCCACAAAATATTCGTATCAAATTAGAGTTGGCACGGCAATTGTTTGGCGTTGGTCAAATTAATAGTGCTTATGCCTTAATCAAACCTTTTCTTGGTTATCAACCACAAACCGCTGACGATTGGCGTGCTCAATTATTGAATTATCAAATCCAAAAAAATATTACTTTTGCAGTTGAACCTAGTAATAAACAAGCACGCCGAAATGAAGAAAAAAAATTATTTGAGTTAAGCAAACAATTTACAAATGCACCGATAAGTAATTTAGATTTTTTGCAATTGTCTTTAGATGCTATTTATTTAGATGAAATCCCTCAAGCAAAGCAGTTTTACCAACGAGTTTCATTCAACCGGAATTTTAAACTTGCTGACACTATTTTAGCTGCACAAATTGGATTAGCTTTAGGAAATTATAAAAAAAGTGCTGCATTTTATTTTAAAGCACAACAATTAGCGGAAAATTACGATGAAAAAAAACGTTATTATCTAAGTGCCTTAAGAACATTGCAACAAGGTAATTATTTGAATGAAGCATTATATGCAGCTCAAGCTAATATCGGTGAATTTAGACAAGATAAAGATGTTTTAACTTTTTTAACTGGCTTGGCACTTGCTAGCAATAGGCCAGATTTGGCGCAAAAATACGTAAAACAAGCTCTGGAATTACAAAAGAAATAATGCAAAAACAAACAAAGCTAAAATACTTAATTTTCTTCTACTTAAATCTATGTTTATGGATTTACATTCCTATTGCCTATACACAAACTGAATCAGTTTATCATCAAGGTAAAGCTTACTCTCTAATAAAATATGATGGCCAACTCTATACCATGGCTTACAATACGTTTATCGCCAATGATAATTTACAAGATGCTTATTTAGTTGCTGAAGCAGCCGTTAAACAGCGGCCGAATGATTTGGAGTGGCGCAAAAAACTTGCACAAGTTTCTGTTTGGATGGCCAAAGGTGAAGAAGCTTTTCAACAATATTATTTCATCGCACAAAAAGAAAAATCCCAACAGGCAATTGCTAAAGCTTATGAATATGCAAAAAATTTTAATGCTCATATCGAGCAAGAACGTTTGTTGGAATTAGAAATCGCCAGAGACCCTGCCAATATAAAGGCGATTGAAGCACTAATCGCATTACAAGAAAAATTAGGCAATACTGGAATTGCTTTAGGACTCTTAAAGCAGCGTTATGAAGCGACTAATAATCCTGCGTATTTAAAAGGTATAGCGCAAATTTACGCTAAAATGGGGGATAAGAAAAAAGCTTTAGAAGCTTATCAAGCGCTGACAAAATATAAAACACTTGGGCCAGATGCGTTAATTGAAAATGCAAAAATTTTATATCAATTAAACGAATATGATATTGCATTAAAATTGTTGCGTGATAATGAAGCTCGATTAAAAGATAAGGTAAAATATTGGCAAACGGTGGGAAATCTTGCTTGGTTATTGCAAGATAAAGCCCTGGCTGCGAAAGCTTATGAACAACTCTACAACAGAAAAGTCAGCACCATTGATGACAATGAACGCTTAATTATGTTGTTACGTGAGCAAGATCCACAAAAAGCTTATGATATTGCTAAGGCAAGTTGGAGTAAACAAAAAGATTTATTTTTAGCACTGACTATTATGGATCTTGCGAGTCAACAACGTGATTGGAATTATCTATCACAATTATACTCACAAATTCCAGAAAGTATTTTAGAGCAGGCGCAAACCTACCCTTTTTTTTGGAGTACTAAAGCCAATTCACTAGACAAACTTGGCCGCCCTTATGAAGCTCGAGAAGTATATTTATTTGCTATTAATAAATTTCCTGAAAATCTTACCTTGCAAATTGATTACTTATATTTCTTGATAGAAGAAAATAATCCTTACTGGTTGCGACAAACTTTAACTGATTGGCGTGATAAAATTTGGGATACCCCGGGGTTGTGGCAAGCAGGTGCATATGGTTATTTACGCTTAGGTCTCGTCACCCAAGCACTTGTGCTTTATAGTCATGGCTTTCCATTGAAATACAAAGATATTTTATGGCTATCACAATTTGCAGTAGCATTAGAAGATGCGGATCATCCTAAAATCGCTTATCGGCTACAAATGCTTGCTTGGGAGCAGCTAAAAACTATTCCTGTTAATCCTAACCCACAAATAGCACGTGCATTTGCCGAATTAGCTTATCGTGTCGCACCTGGGGATATTCAGGCCTACGCAGCTTATTTAAATTATGTTGATAAAGTTCCCGATTATAAGGAAGTGATCATCGCTTATGCTTTGAGAACTGATAATAGTCTGGCGTTAGCACGCTATGTTCGGCATATTTTATATTTTGATTCAGATAAAGTTCCTGGTTGGGCAGATCTTTATGTTGCATTGTTTGACTACGATATGCCACGTATGCAATATCTACTTGATACAAAAGCTTCGAGGTTGCCACATAGAGATAGAGTTCAAGCAGCTGTAAATATGGGCCATTACCGTCGTGGTATTGCCCTGGCGTATCAAGGCTTATTAGAACATCCACAAGATGCCCAGCTATATCAACAATTTGTTGGCATCATGGAAAATTACTCAAATAAAGTCTGGTTACGCCAGTTTTACGAGAAGCAAGGTGTAATTGAAGGGCCCCACACCATAGCGAAATTTCGTATTCATATCACTCCACGTCTAGCTTTTGCACCGACAATTGATGTTTGGAGCATCACCAGATTCATTAGTTCCGAACTAAATAATGTCCCACAGTTTGTTAATCGGTTTGAAGGTAATTTCCTTTACTGGATGCAACGTGGGACAATATTATTTGGTGGCGGATATGCGCATGGTGCTGAAGATTATCCGACAGCTAGAATTGATGTTCGTTATCGACTTTATGATCGTTTAACCAGTCAATTATTACTCGGCTATAACACCGAATCCAGAGATTCTGAAGGATTAAGAGTCGCAGGCACCCAGCAAGAAGCGAGATTACGCTTAAACTATCTTATTACCGCACATGACATTTGGTTTATTCAAGGTCGTGCTGCAAGATTTACCGATCAACGTGGGAATTATCTTGGTAATGGTTTAGTCTTTTTTACTGAATTGGATCATAAGTTTTTTATTGCCTACCCTGATTACACTGCTGGGCTATTTTTTGACACCTTTAGATATAGGCGTTCAAATAACATCCCACCAAATCTATTTCGTTTCTTCCCAGCAGGCACAGCTGCAGGTACAAGTCCTTTTCTTTTTGTACCGGTAAGTTTCTCACGCTACGGTGCTAGGCTATTTTTTGGTAATCGTTATTATAGAGAATATACCAATGAATTTAGGCCATATGCTTCTGCAGCAATATTTTGGAATACGAATCAGGGACTAGGTTATGAAATCGATACTGGTGTCGCAACCAGTGTTTTCGGGCGAGACCACTTGGCTATTTATTTTAATCAAGGCACCAATGCGCAAGAAGCTAATCAAACTAACAGACAGGTAGGTGTGAATTATACAGCGTATTTTAACTAGTCAAAATACGCTAAAAAACAGTTTATTTAATTTAAACTTTAAATATGAATTGAGTAGAA